>DPPH01000144.1:1629-4606 GCA_003539375.1 Clostridiales bacterium | reverse complement strand
TTGGTACAATATTCTTCGGATTACTAGGATCTTTTTCATTAGCAACAGGTCTTCATCCCTTAGCATTGGCTATGGCATCTGGTATGGGTAGTGGAAGTATGATGACCGCTGCTTCATCATCACTAGCAGCATCAGTTGATCCAGCATTATCCGATACAGTTCTTGCATATGCAGCAACAAGTAATATGCTTACCGGTGTTACAGGACTCTATGTGGTATTATTTATATCTATACCATTAGTTAACAAGCTATATGACATTCTGGAACCAAAAATTGGAAGACCAGCAGTGAAAGCTAAAGAAGGGGGTAAAGATAATGGGTGATCTTAAAATGAGCAAAGTATTAGAACAGTTAAAACTCTTAATATTAACAGGGATAGTGATTTTAATTGGACAACAAATAGGTTTTGGGAGAGATATTGTAGCTTCAATACCTGGAATGGTTGTTGTAGTAATTATTTCACAGCTTGCTTTGATAATAAAAGCAATGTTGCCAAATGTTAAATTACCTACATTTGCGTATGCTACAATTATTCCTTTTCTTCTAAGTATGCCTTTTATGCCAACAGCAGATTGGATTTTATCAATTACTGGTCAAGTTGAATTTTTAGGTACTACAACACCTATTCTTGCCTTTGCAGGTATATCTGTAGGTAACAAAATAGGAATACTAAAAAAATTAAGTTGGAGAATAGTAATAGTAGCATTTGCTGCATTCGTAGGTACCTTCTTCGGTTCAGCAATTATAGCACAAATAGTATTATCAATACAGGGAATTATATAAGCATAATAAAATTAAGGGCAATCTTATAGATTGCCCCTTTTCTTAACATAAAACAAAGGAGAGGTATAAAATGAATAAAGAACAATTAAAACAAAAGGTGCTGGAAACAATAGACAAAAATCGTGAAACCATAATAGCAACTGGAGAAAAAATATTTGAAAATCCTGAACTAGGATACAAAGAATTTGAAACAACAAAATTAATAAAATCAGAACTTGAAAAATTAGGACTAAGTGTAGAAAAAGATATAGCAGTAACTGGCGTTAGAGCAAAAGCAAATAAAGATAAAGACGGACCTACTGTAGCAGTTATGGGAGAACTTGATTCTGTAATATGCTACGACCACGAAAAATCAAATAAGGAAACAGGTGCAGCTCATGCTTGTGGACACCATATACAAACTGCTGCAATGTTAGGAGTGGCAATAGGATTGGTATCATCAGAAGCAGTAAAAGAATTAGATGGAAAAATAGACTTCATAGGTGTTCCAGCAGAGGAATACGTAGAACTTGAATATAGATCAAAGATAAAAGAAGAAGGTAAAATGACATATTTTGGAGGAAAGCAGGAATTAATTCTTAAGGGATATTTAGATGATGTAGACATGTCTATGATGATTCACTCTTTAAACCTACCGGAAGATAAAAAAGTAGTAATTGGATCAAAAGGAAATGGATTTGTAGGAAAAGAAGTGCAATTTATAGGTCAGGAAGCCCATGCAGGAAGTGCTCCTGAAGAAGGAATAAATGCACTTAATGCTGCTATGCTTGCTATGAACAACATCCATGCAAATAGAGAGACTTTTTTAGACGGAGACCATATTAGAGTTCATCCGATTATTACAAAAGGTGGAGACTTAGTAAATGTTGTACCAGCTGATGTACGTATGGAAACTTATGTTAGAGGTAGAACTATAGAAGGAATAGAAGATGCAAATAAAAAAGTAAATAGGGCTTTAAAAGCTGGGGCTGATGCTGTAGGAGCTAAAGTTAAAATTACAGAAATTCCTGGGTACCTTCCGTTACTGAATAATAACGACATGGACAGCCTATTCAAAGAGAATGCACTTGCATTAGTTAAAGATAGTGAAATTGAAGAAGGTGGAGAATTTGGAGGTTCTACAGATTTTGGTGACGTACTTCATCTAATGCCTTCTATACATCCATTTATCGGAGGAGTACAGGGAAATCTACACACGAGAAATTTCAAAATAACTGACCCTGAAACAGCCTATATATTACCAGCTAAGATTATGGCTCTTACGGTAATAGATTTACTATTTGACGGTGCAAAAAAAGCAAAAGAAATAATTGATAATTTTGAACCTGCTATGACAAAAGAAGAATACTTAAAATTCTTAGATAAAAATTCTAGAATTATAGAAAATTAACAATAAACAGGAGGCTTAAATGCTGGAAAACTTAAAAAAGTCAGACTTAGAATTATATAACATGATAGAAGAGGAATTTCAAAGACAAAAAAATGGCATTGAAATGATTGCATCGGAAAGTTTCGTACCAATAGAAATCATGGAAATACAGGGGAGTATACTAACTAACAAAACTATGGAAGGATTTCCCGGTAAAAGATACCATGCAGGACACCAGTATATTGATAAAATTGAAACCTTAGGAATCGAAAGAGCAAAAAAACTTTTTGGTGCTGAACATGCTAATATACAACCTCATTCAGGATCTCAGGCAAACCAGGGTGTTTATGCAGCATTAATTAAGCCTGGGGATACGATTTTGGGCATGAAGCTTGACCATGGCGGTCACTTAACCCACGGATCATCTGTAAACTTTTCTGGAAAGGTTTATAAATCTGTTTCCTACGGGGTAAACATGGAAACTGAAAGAATAGATTACGATGAAATTGAAGACCTAGCCAAAAAGCATAAACCTAAGATAATAGTGGCTGGAGCTAGTTCTTACCCAAGATTTATAGATTATAAAAGAATTAGTGAAATAGCTAAGAGTGTAGATGCTTACTTTCTAGTTGACATGGCTCATGTAGCCGGGCTTATAGCAGCCGGAATACACCCATCTCCGGTACCTTATGCTGATGCGGTAACAGGTACCACTACAAAGACCTTAGCAGGAGCAAGAGGTGGATTCATATTATGCAAAAAAGATATCGCAAAAAAGATAAATAGTGCTGTTTTTCCTGGAGTACAGGGATCTATGCATCTTCA
>DPPH01000144.1:0-1394 GCA_003539375.1 Clostridiales bacterium | reverse complement strand
ATGGGAGCTAAAGCATATACCTTTAAAAAAGCTATGTCAGAAGAGTATAGAAACATTATGAAACAGGTGGCATTAAATGCTAAAACTCTAGCTAAAGAATTATCAAACCTTGGTTTTAGAATAGTGACTGGAGGAACTGATAATCACATCGTTATGGTAGATTTAAGACCTAAAAATATCACAGGCAAACAGCTAGATGAAGCTTTAGAATCCGTAGGAATCACAGTTAATAAAAATATGATACCAAATGACCCTGAAAGCCCTATGGTAACAAGCGGAGTTAGAATAGGTACAACAGCTATGACTATAAAAGGTGCAAAAGAAAAGGAAATGAAAGAAATAGCTTATCTAATAGATGAAGTTGCTGAAAGTATAAACAAAAATAAAGACCTGAATGATATCAAGGTAAAGGTAAAAGTATTAGCAAATAAATTTACTTTATATGAAGAAAACCTATAAAATTATTAAACCTTAATTAAAAAAAAACAATAAACTTGAATATAAAAATCCCTTGTATTAATATAAGTATACCTAAAGAATTAGGAAAAATATTAAGAAGGGATTTTTATTATGACTGAAAAAGAAAATAAATCAAGCATTTTTAAAGATATTTTAATTCTTTCTATAATTATATACTATATGGAATTGATTCTAAGATTAAATACTAAGGCTAGCTTTTTCAATTTTGGACTGCTTTATTCACTAATTTTAGCAGTGGCATCAGCATCTTTTATATGCCTTATTAGTTCCTTTTTTAAGAGAAAAAGAAAAATGGTATTTATAATACTGATAATATTTACAACATATCTTTATGCTTCTCAATTAGTATATTTTGATATTTTTAAAACTTATTACTCTGTGTATTCAGCAGTAAAAGCAGTAAAAGCTATAAGCTTTTTAAATGATTTAATATACAAAATGTTTGTGAATTTGCACTGGATTATACTTATATCATTACCCTCAATAATTTACTCATGGAATATCAAGAAGAAATATAAATACAATGATATAAGTTGGAAAAATAGATTTGCAGCAGCTTTAATTCCTTTGGCAATAATCCTATCAATAAACTACAGTTTAGAATTAGAAGGAGAAACAAATAAATCATCAACATCAGTATCAACTCAATTAGCTGAACCTATTATGTCGGTAAATAAATTAGGTTTAGTATCAACTATGACATTAGATTTATATTTCAATGCCTTTGGATTCGAAGAAGAGGAAGAAGTGCCTGAGTTTGCAGAGTCTGAAGAAATAATTCACGATAACATGGAAGAAGAAGTAAGACACAATGATAATACTAATATAAATAATCAAATAAGATACAATAAAATTGAAATAGATTTTGATAAATTAATTGACAGTGAAAATGATGAAATAATAAAAAACATGCA
>DPPH01000057.1:3200-3473 GCA_003539375.1 Clostridiales bacterium | reverse complement strand
AGTTACCTTAAAGATTTTAAGAATAAATTGAACATTTAACAAAATTATCAATTCCATATAGTGCAACTTATAGATTTATAATGTAACTTAACCAAAAAGAATTATAATAAACGTTTTCTTGTAATAGTATTAATACAAATCAAATGGAGGTATTAAAAAATTATGAGAAAAATTTCTTTATTATTAGTTATTATACTAGCATTTAGCTTAGTAGCAACAGCATGTTCAAGCGAACCAGCTGAAGAACCTGAAGCACCAGCTGAAGGTGAAGAA
>DPPH01000057.1:0-2960 GCA_003539375.1 Clostridiales bacterium | reverse complement strand
CCAGCTGAAGGTGAAGAACCAGCAGAATCAGGAGAAGAAACACCGGAAGATCAGTTTATTACTATCTTAACAGGTGGAAGTTCAGGACCTTACTTTGCATTAGGTGGAGCTTTATCAAACCTACTTAACGACAATTTAAGTTATGCAAACTCATCAGTTGAATCAACTGGAGCATCTGCAGTTAATGCAACTAAGATAGGTAACAACGAAGCAGAATTAGCTTTAGCTATGAACAACGTTGTAAGCTTTGCATATGAAGGAACTGAAAGTTTTGCAGACAAAGGTGAATTTAAAAACCTTAGAGGAATTGCTTCATTATATCCTAACTTCTGTCAAGTTATAACTGTTGAAGGTACAGGAATTGAATCAATAGAAGACTTAGCAGGAAAAAGAGTTGGAGTTGGAGCACCTGGTAGTGGTACAGAAGTTGATGCTAGAAATATTTTAGCAGCTCACGGAATCACTTACGATGACGTTGAAGAAGACTACTTATCATATGCAGAGTCAGTAGAGCAAATGAAAAATGGTACAGTTGATGCAGCTTTCTTAACATCAGGATTACCAAACTCTACTATAATGGACTTAGCAACTACTCATGATGTAGTTATAGTTCCAATAAGACCTGAAATGGTGGAAAAATTAGCTGAAGAAGTACCATTCTACAGTTCAGAAATTATACCAGCAGGAACTTATGACAACGAAGAAGATGTATATACTGCAGCAGTTAAAAGTATTCTTATAACAAATTCAGAAGTGTCCGAGCAGGTAGCTTACGATATTACAAAAACATTATTTGAAAACCTACAGGCAATGAGAGACACTCACAGTGCAGCAGACCATATAGATATTGAAAAATTCAATCAAGGTATGCCGATACCTCTACACCCAGGGGCAGAAAGATACTTTAAAGAAGCAGGCGTTTTAGAATAAATTATATACTTCCCTGAATTTATTCAGGGAAGTTTTAATTTTTAGGAGGTTATAAATTTCATGAAAGACGATAAAGAAAAAGGAATTGAAGTAGAAGAGAAAAAGATTGACCAAAACGAGCTACTTGAAAAGTATGACACAGAAGCCAGATTTAGAAAATTTGGAAGAAATACTTTTCCAGGAATGGTGGTTTTTTTAGTTGCAGTAGGAATTGCTTTATTTCATCTTTATACCGCATGGCAGGGAGCTTTAGTTACTTTAGTTCACAGAGCTGTTCATACTACTGTAATATTAAGTTTAGTATTTTTGCTTTATCCATTTTGGGACAAATCAAGAAAAGACAAACCTACTCTAATAGACTGGGGATTTTCAATTATTTCTTTAGTTCTAGGCGGGTATATTTTCTTTAACTATAATGAAATAGTATTAAGGGCTGGAATGCCAAATACTACAGATGTTGTTTTTGGAATAATAGCTATATTAGTTTTAATGGAAGCAGCAAGAAGAATTGTAGGTAAAGAAATAGTATTTTTAGCAGCTTTATTTTTAGCTTATGCTTATTTTGGACCTAAGCTGCCAAGTATTATTGCCCATAGAGGATACAACATAACACAAATAGCTGAATACATGTACCTGTCAACGGAAGGTATATTCGGTATAGCTATTGGGGTATCATCCACATACATATTCTTGTTTATACTTTTTGGAGCATTTTTAACATCCTCAGGTATGGGGCAGTTTTTTAACGACTTGGCTATGGCTATAGCAGGGTCTAGTAAAGGTGGTCCGGCTAAGGTAGCAGTTGTTTCAAGTGGATTTTTAGGATCAATAAATGGTAGTGCAGTGGCTAACGTTGTTACAACAGGTGCATTCACTATACCATTAATGAAAAAGATAGGTTATAAAAATGAATTTGCCGGAGCAGTAGAAGCTGCAGCATCTTGCGGTGGGCAGATACTTCCGCCGGTAATGGGAGCAGCGGCATTTATCATGGCAGAATATTTAGGAGTTCCTTATATAACTATAGCAATAAGTGCAATTATACCAGCATTTTTATATTACTTGGGTATTATTATGATGATTCACTTTAGAGCATCTAGAAGAGGACTAGAAGGTCTTCCAAAGGCAGATTTACCAAGATTATTTGATGTTCTGAAGGAAAGAGGCTATCTATTAATTCCGATAATTGTGTTAGTTTATATGTTAGTAAAAGGTAGAACACCTATAAATGCAGCATTTTTCTCAATTCTTATGACAGTAGGTCTTAACATTGTTGTTAGAATTATAAAAAAAGAAACAAAAGGCATGTTTATGGATATCATAGACTCTCTTGAGAAAGGTACGAGAACTGCTTTAGGTGTAGCAATGTCTTGTGCTATTGTAGGACTTATTATTGGAGTTGCTACATTAACAGGATTTGGACTTAAACTAGCAGGAGCTATATTATTCTTAGGAAACGGAGTATTATTCCTTACACTATTCTTTACTATGATAGCATGTATAGTACTAGGAATGGGTCTTCCATCAATACCGGCTTATATAATTACTGCTACAATGGCAGCACCGGCACTAGCCAAAATGGGAGTACCAATGATGGTATCTCACATGTTCGTATTCTATTTCGGAATACTTGCAAACTTAACTCCACCGGTAGCACTAGCTGCCTTTGCAGGAGCAGGTATAGCAGGTGGAAATCCTACAAAGACAGGACTTCAAGCTGTTAAGCTAGCAATAGCTGGATTTGTAGTTCCTTATATATTTGCTTACTCACCGGAACTACTTATGATTGATGCTACACCTGTTACCATTGCTATAGTTGCTGTAACAGCGGTTATCGGAGTTGTGTCCTTAGCAGCAGCAGTAGAAGGTTACTTAATTAGCGAGATAAGTCTTTTAAATAGAGGAATGCTATTTGCAGGAGCCTTACTCCTTATGATACCGGGATTACCAACAGATGTTGTCGGATTTGTAATATTCGGTGCGATAGTATTTTACAAGAAAACTCAGAAAAGAAAATTAGCAATATAAAA
>DPPH01000202.1 GCA_003539375.1 Clostridiales bacterium | reverse complement strand
TTTTCATTTATCTCTACCTCCTCTCTATAAATAAATGTGCCTTTTGTGTTTTCTTTGTGTCCTCTAATCTCTCTTATACGGTCGCTAGTTGGTGCTAATTCCGGGTGCTTTGATTGGATGTCTTGTCGTGACCTTCTAACAGTTTCAAAAGATGGGGCTTTTTTAAAATTTTCCCAAGTTAATGTTCTGTTTTTAACCAAGCCTAGCTTGCTCAACAGAAAAAAATATAAAAATTTATCGCTGTTTCTAGCTTGCTCGTGTTCCTTCAAACACTGGTAAACAAGATCATAAATTTTCATCAAAATGCTCCCATAATTGGATTGCCTTCTGAAATTTCTTTAACAATGCTTCTTGACTCCAAGTAGCGTTGAACGTATTGGTTTTTGATCATTCCCACCGGATCAGCTAGTCGGGGTTTTTTAATCTCATCAAACTCTTTATATCTTACTGTAGACATTTGAGGCATTTTTGATGATTTTATATGAGCTAGTATGTTTTCACTAAAGGCTGGTCTAATTTGTACTAATTTTCCATCTTCTTCATCAATTACTAATCCAGTACAATCTGCTGTTAAACCAGCTTTTAATGCGGAAGCTACCCTAGGCGCTAAAGACCTACCAAAGGATGTTGCACCAAATAAGCATATCTCAGGATTGATTTCTTTTAAAAGTTCTACAATATTTTTTGAATAAATGATCTCTTCAGGGTCATCAAATATTTGATCTTCTATATAGTAGACTACATCTGCTCCTTTATAAATAAGCTCTTGAACATCCATATTTTTTGGTCCCAGTACTCCACATATTACTTTTTCTCCTAATTTATCCGCAAGTTCCCGGCCTTTTGCTACAAGTTCATAGCTAACCCTATGAATTTCTCCTGATTTTTGTTCTGCAAATACAAATACTCCATTATATTCTTTACTCATATTAACCCTCCAGTACCTTTATCTCTTTGAAAATCTCTATCATTTCATCTACAGCTTGGTCTATATTTTCACGCCATAATTTTCCTTTTCTTGTAGTAGCTTTCGGTACTTCAATTTTCTTTACAACTGTTGGAGATCCTTTAATACCTATTTTTTCACCGTTTAAATATTCTTCAAGAGTCTCATAACTCCATACAGGTATTTCAGCTTTTCTTGATTTCATTTTATCTTTAAATGAAGGTAGTCTAGGATCATTTATATCTTTAGTAACAGTAATAAGTCCGGGAAGTTCCATTTCCTTAAGGTATGTGCCATCCCAAATGTCTACTTTACCCCTGAATTTACTTCCTACTTCTTCAATTTCAGAAACATAAGATATATGAGGTATATCTAATAGTTCGGCAATTTCAGGTCCTACCTGTCCAGTATCTCCATCTACAGTCTGCATACCAGCTATAATAAGGTCGTATATTCCAATGTTTTTAATACCGGCTGCTAGAGTCAGTGATGTTGCCCAAGTATCTGCTCCACCAAAGGTTCTATCGCTAAGTAATATTCCTTCATCAGCACCTCTAGCTATAGCTTCTTTTAAAGCGCTTTCGGCAGAAGGAGGTCCCATACTCAAAGCTGTAACGTGGACATTATCATCTTTATCTTTTAGTTGTATCGCTGCTTCCAGTGCATTTAAATCAAAAGGATTAATTTCAGTACCAGCTGATTTTCTATCAATAACACCTTTTTCTCTATCAAACTTTACTTTTTCCATATCGGGAACTTGTTTAATCAATACAATTATATTCATTTGCTCCTCCTATAAACTTGTAATTCCTGTTTCCGGATTCAAAATATCTTCTGGATCGAAAACTTTCTTAATCTGTCTCAGTATATCTAAATGTTTATCTGTATATTGAAGTTTTAATCTGCTGTTTCGTATTTTCCCAACTCCATGTTCAGCAGTTATAGTTCCACCTAATCCTACTGCTAGTTTGAAGATTTCTTCAGATAGGTCTTCGTAATTTTCTGGTTTAGTACCATCTTCTGTTATTATAAAGTTGTGGATATTTCCATCGCCTACATGTCCAAAGGAAGGAATATATGCATTGTATTTTTTAGATAGCATTTCAATTCCATCCATATAGTCATTTATGCTTCCTATAGGTACACATACATCTAAAATATCAACAACTTGTGACTGTACACTTGGATATCCATGACTTCTTATCTCAAGGATTGCTCTTTGTTCTTTATAGGTTTCAGCTATTAAGCTATCTACTGCACCATTTTTCTCGCATTCTTCAACTATTTTTTCGCTAACTTCATATAGGTCATCCTGCTTTTTCTCATCTAAGATAAAGTATAAGTCTACCTTTCCTTTTTCTGCAGGCCATTTTAGTCCTAAGTCATCAGCAGATTTCTCCATAAACTGTCTTTCTAAATATTCTATTGCTAGAGGAGTTATTCCTTTTTTTAGGATTTTAGGCACTACTTCAATAGCCGATTTTTTATCATCAAAGGATATAAGCAAACTTCCTGAATTAGAGGACTTTGGATAAAGTTTTAAATAGGCTTTAGTTACTATTCCTAAGGTTCCTTCACTTCCTATCATAAGATGTGTAAGGTCGTATCCTGTATTATCTTTGATTAATTTTCCACCGGTTTTAATTATCTCTCCTGTAGGTAACACTATCTCCAATCCTTTTACGTGATTTCTCATAACACCGTGTCGAACTGCCCTAACACCACCTGCGTTTTGTACTATCATACCACCTACTTGAGCACCTTCATCTCCAGGATGCACGGGAAAAAATAGACTGTCGTGCTTTTTAAATTCTTCTTCTAAATCGAATAAGGTAACTCCTGCTTCGCAATATACCATCATGTTGTTATCATCGATTTCAAGGATTTGATTCATTCTTTCTGTTGAAAGTATGATACTTGGTTTAACAGGTACAACTGCTCCAGCACAGCCAGTTCCTCCGCCTCTAACTACCACTGTTATTTTTTCTGAATTTGCATATTTCATAATTTTTGAAACTTCTTCAGTAGTTCTAGGCTTTACTACTATACAATCGTAGCATGGCTCAGGTGCTATAGCTTCTTCTGTTTCATCCTTTATATAGGATTCCACTTCTTTTGCTGAAGATACTACCCAATCCTCTCCAACAATTCCGATCATTTTGTCAATAATTTTGCTATTCATTTGATCCTCCTTAAATTTTATATTTATAATTGGTTCTACCATAATTGCAGATATTTTCCCTTTCGGGTTATATTTATCTCTTTGGATAATTGGTTCTACCATGAAATTAAAATAAAAAAACATGGTCTGATTAATGGAATAATCCTACCATATTTTTACAATTTTGTAAATGGTTCTACCATAAGTTAATTTATTAACGAAGACAAACTACAATTATATTTTATGTTAGATATTCTAATTTAGACATTTATTATGGTTTTAAAAAGATTTAAAATATTTAATAATCATATCCATATGATATTTCATATATGTTCTAGCTTTTTCTTTATCTCTGTTTATCATTGCTTCAAAAATATCATCGTGAAGCTTATCTACTGTACCTTCTGGTTCATTTTTTTCAACTTCTCTACGTATATTCAAAGTGAAAAGCTCCATAATAGATGTTAATGCATTATATGAATACCAGATAATAGTATTTTTAGCTGCTTTATTAATAGTATAGTGAAATAGCTCATCATATTTTGATTTTTGAATTTCATCT
>DPPH01000244.1:12988-14012 GCA_003539375.1 Clostridiales bacterium | reverse complement strand
TATGTTCTATAACTGTGATAATATGTCATCTGCTAATCTTGGGACGGTGAAAGACTGGACAATAACGGCATTAACAGATGCAGAAAACTTTATGGCAGCTTGCAGCAATTCAATGAGCACAGCTGATTATGACGCACTGCTGATAGCTTGGGAAGGACAAACACATTATACAGGTGCTGCTAATACAATGCCTATACATTTCAATAATGCTACCTACACAGCTGGCGGTGCAGCAGAAGCAGCAAGAACAGCACTCGTAAATGACGGCTGGGATATAACAGACGGTGGAGCATCCGAATAGGAGGCAAGATGATTGAAATGACAAAACGGTTTAGGATAATATGGACAGAAGCAGGCTTGCAAAGCTATGTAGAAGAGAATGGCACAGTGACTACTACTTCTCAGAATTGCTTTGAGACAGACAGCTTTGACGAGTTTGCTAATAAACTACGTGAGTTCGGCAAGGACTTTAATAATTATGAAGAATTTAAATCAGAACAGGAGGAATTATGAAAGGTATAGAACAGTTACAAGCATTACTTAACGAAATAGAAGATACTATTATCGAGGTTAAGGAAGCTTATGAAGATGACGGTAAATTAACAACTGGTGAAGTAATCGGGATTGTTGTAAACACGGTTCGTGGTGTGCTTATGGACGTTGACACTTCCGAATTACCAGCCGAATTGGCTGATTTAGACAAAAACGAAATCAAGGCTCTTATAATTAGAGTAGTTGAAATAGTTTTTGATAATGTTTGATTTTATAACCGAAAATTGGGTGCTGTCAGTAATTGCCTTGGTAGTTGCTGGCAGTATTGCCAAGTTCTTAGGCAACAAAATAAAGGGCAAAGACCCTTTCGACTATATTGCAGAATACATTGATAAGATATTCAGTATTTTTATAAGGAAAAAATGATTAATTTATTGTTAAGTTTATGGTTAGCACTTTCCTTTAGTGCAAAATCCGTTCCAGAACACCCTTTTGATTATTGCATAACAACTGAAATAGGCAAGCAGGACGA
>DPPH01000244.1:12054-12694 GCA_003539375.1 Clostridiales bacterium | reverse complement strand
AGCAGGATATCGCTTTTTTACAGCTTAAAGAGATGTGGCAATACTATAATGGTAATGATGTAAAAGGGATTAGCCTGAGAGTGCCATATAAGACATTACACGCTGGAATAAAACAAGAGTGGTATAATAACACTCCCGAGACAAATTTCGTAGCAGGAACGGATTTTAAGAAGCAAGTGTGGAAGTTGCTAAGGATAGAAAGCAGGAATGATTTCTTTACAAGTGATTTTGTCAATTACTATACCGATAACTCTATTAAGCTGTCGGTTGATTTTTATGTCTTTGATGTGTTTTGGAAGTCTCGTATAGTTAGGCGTGAATTTAGCGAATGGAATGTGAAGGTAGGTATTCAATATGAATTATGAATTAATGTTTTTATTTGCAATGATTTATTTCATTGCTGAGGGTATAACAGAAGGTTATACTTGGGGTGCTAGCGATAATATCTTTGAGATAGAGCCACGCACTTACCATATATATAGATTAATTGAAAATATAGGTATTATAGGACTAGTTTTAGTTTTTGTATTTGTGAATATATGGCAAATATTGGCTTTGATAATAACAGGATTAGCACTTTATGAAATGGCTTTCTGTTATATCAGGTATGATAATGCTTTATATAATAAAACGTCGAAAT
>DPPH01000244.1:11653-11839 GCA_003539375.1 Clostridiales bacterium | reverse complement strand
ACAATAAAACATCGAAATGGTTTGGTATTCCACATCCACCTGGTAAATTTTGGGTGTGGGTTTTGATAATCGGAACAGGAATATACTTAATGGTGGGATAAAATGGCAAGTTTAGAAGTAATGGAAACAATGTTAGAAGTCTGTGGTGATAAAATAAAAGAACACGATAAAATAATTAATGGTAAT
>DPPH01000244.1:11051-11414 GCA_003539375.1 Clostridiales bacterium | reverse complement strand
GTTTTACTAGCAATAAATAGCGGTGTGTTATCGGCATTGATATACTTAATAGTGGGGGCATAATGAGATTTTTAAAAAGACTGTTGTTTACTATTTATAACCAAATTAGAGTTTGGTTAGGGAAAGAGCCGATATTATGATTTGGAAAAAGATAGACGTTCAAGGCGATTGTCATCATATTTTATGGAAAGCTATGAAATATGTTGAGCAGTTACTCAAACAGGTTTATATAACATCGATAAGAGACGGTGTGCATTCCATAACCTCGTTCCATTATATTGGTAGAGCAATAGATTTCAAACGTTCTGGCAAGAATAAAAAACAGCTACGTGAAGCCGTCAATAAGTTTTGTAGAGATTACCA
>DPPH01000244.1:0-10853 GCA_003539375.1 Clostridiales bacterium | reverse complement strand
AATAAGTTTTGTAGAGATTACCAAATCCCCGAACAGGATTTCGATATTATAGAATATCCAGAGTTAGATATTTTCCATTTGGAATATGACCCGAAATAAATAAACACGTTATACAAGCCCTGCCTAACAGCGGGGCTTTTTTTATTATATGCTAGGCAACTTGTAGTCGCAATTTGCGACTGGTTCTGTTACAGACAAATTTAACAAACAACTTTAAAATTGACTATTCAGGAATACTTAACAGTTCAGACAGTCTGAGTAATTGCACTCAAAATTAGTGCATATGCGCCTATTTATAGTTATATGTTCACTATATAGACAGCGTTCATTATTAATAAACACCACCAAATATCTGAACATCTTAGTCCCTGCTTAGTCCCAGCTTAGTCCCAGCTTGGGACATCAATTCAATATTAAAACCACAGTTTATGTAACGGTTATGTAACTGCTATGTAATCCAACATAAGACAATTTAGTAGGTCGGTTGTCTATTGTTTGTCTAGAAAAAGTGGGTTGTTTTTCTAGATATATTGCCTACCCCCATTTGTTTCTATAGTGCAGTATAAATACATCGCAATGGAAATGCTTCCTGAAAAAGGGGTATGTTTTTCAGGAAAATTTAAAGTTGTAGTTTAAAAATGTCCATATTGTCATTATTAGTAATTTTTGGCAATAAAAAAGCCGACAGGGAAAAAGGAGTAAACCCTGCCGACTTTGCCCTGACTGGTAATTATCGCCAAGACTATTTAATATTGCGTAACGCAATCTTGCGTGTTTCTATTTATTTCTAAATATTTCTTTAAATTCATCAGGTAAATCAGCTAATATATCATCGTTATTTATATTATGTTTACAGTTCTCACATTGCTTTGATTTATTGTATTGCCCCGATTGGAAGATAGGGCAATAATGATTATTACACATTTTCCCTCACTTTAATTATCGGCAAGGCGGGCATAAACCCGCCAAGCCAAAGCCCTGTATGGTAGGTAATGATAGAAACACATAATTATTTACAGAGTTTGTTTGTATCGCCTTCAAGCGAGTATTTTTAACACACATTCCATACATCCTATTTACTACCATAATCTTTCCCAGACAGCTTTGCTAATATATACTGCCTTGCCTGTTTCTCGAAACCACCAATCAATTTTAATAATTCACGATATTCCTTGTCGGTTAAGCGTCCTTTACGACGGTTACATACCTTACAAGTTACCTGCACATTCTCTTCTATATTATTACCATTTCTGGCAATTGGAGTAATATGGTCAAGTGACATATTATTAACATTTAGCACACAACCACAATATGGGCACTCTGAGCCATAGTTTTCTTTAAATAGTGTTTTTATATTATCTAATCGATAACGTGCCTTAAAGCTGCTTATTTTATTTATAAACTTCTTATAGGTACGTAGCCATTGGTGCTTGTGAATCGGGAAGAGTATTTCGTAATACTCAGCTTGTTTTTTATTTTTTGGTTGTGGCATCTTTTTCCGCCTGTTTAGCTTTCTCAAGGTCTCTTTCTGCCTGATCTCTTCTCAAAGCTGCAGCTTTCTGGTCTGAGTTGAATCTATCCATAATTAATCCACAGCTATCGCATACTTGTTCGTATTTATATGGGAAAGAAATGAGATATTCGATTACTTCATAATCTTCGTGTTTGCAAGCTATTTGTCTTTCTATTTTTGTTATTCTGTCTGTTAAATATTTTACTTTATCTTCTAATCTATTAACACTTCTTTCTAACATCGATATATCAAGCTTAGTTTGTTTAAACATTATTCCTCCTCTAATCGTTTTCTATAATATCCAAAGCTTTTACATCAAAATCAGGGGCTCTCCAGCGCTCGCTGTGACAAAGAGTTCTGACGTCTGAGCGGGCATCTTCGAGGGCTTTTTTATACCCTTTCATATACCCGTACTGGTATTGCTTTGCAGGATGTGAAGACGCATTAATTTCTTTCCTAAGTTTTACAACTTCTTTATTTAATTCAACAATTTTATCCCTCCAATCATTCTTAAGTTTAATAAGATCTCTTCGCACAGCTAACCATTTAAATACCCCTCTAGCCAAGAGTATTTGTAATGCTGCTTTTACAGGTACATTAAATAGTTGGTTTAAATCTCTTGCTATTAAAGAAGGTTTGTTTTGTTTATAACTCCAAATATTTTCTTTTTTAACTTCCAACGGATTCATATTTTACCGCCATATTTTACGTAATAATTCTTATTATGTTTACGTTTGATTAGAATATACTCTTTCTTTTCAAATTCTCTGGGTTTACATTCTTTTGGTATCATATTTCTCCTTTTTATTTAAATCCTAAAAACTTTTTGATTTTACCTATTAGATTTAAGCTAACCATTTTAGAACATTCCACGCACCCACCATTGCTTTTATATCGCAGCGATTTACCTGTATTGTTCCAGTTGTGTTTACGTTTACAAATAGATCCTAAATACCTGTTATCGTCTATTTCACACCAAACGACTTTATCGTATTGCTCTGAGTATGTTTTATCGTAGCCTGTCTTTAACTTATCCTTGTGCATTGTTACCTCCTATAAATTTAATTTAAGCTGTTCTCGTTCTTTTTCTATTCTCTCTTTCGCTATTTTGCTATATTCCTCAGAGCCATCTATTCCAATCCATTTTCGATCAAGCTGTTCAGCCCTCAAAGTTGTCGTTCCACTGCCATTGAAAGGATCAAGAATTGTTCCACCTTTCGGGCATCCAGCAATAATACATTATTGCTCAGGATAACCATAATCACGAAGTTGCCAATATGGTGGTGAAGTTATAACGCAATTCACTGAATTATCTGGAATAGCTTTTAATCCTTCCAAAATATCACAGCAAAATAGCTTTCCGTTTTCAGTTTCATAATAAGGTTTCATGTTATCCTCTATTGATTAAAATAAAACGGTTTCTTATAATAATGATTAGTATCTTTAAAGTTATAAAATACAAACCCATAATCTCTGGGTGTATAATTAGCTTGAACCCAATAAGACGGTGGTGAAAATGCTGGATAGTTAAAGTAATCAAACTTAGATGATGAATTTTTATCATAAACCTCAACGTGTGTATCACCCTTTGATAACTCTATTCTCGTTCCTCTTTCAAGCAAATAGTTATTATCAATATAGTTTTCAATTTGTTCTTTACCTTTAACGGAAAGGTTTGGTTTTAGACCAGCCTTTAGACCGGTGCTGTCCTTACCGTGTGTTATAATAAATGTATTGTTCATATATTTATAATGGTTGAAAAATTTATTATAATTGTTCACGATAACACTATCATCAAACATTTGGTTACAAATAACCTTAAATGCGTTATTAAGAATAGCACCAAAAGCGCCAGAGTGATTATCTTCTGAAATATTGTTAAATATTACCTTGTTGTATATATTATAAAGAAAACTGGCTTGTTTAAGCTTAAATCTAAGTGCAACGTCAAACGCTTCTTCATTATTCATATTTTGAGGCAAATCGTGTTTCTTGCGAACGGTTTTACTGTCCCAACCATCTAAAAGGTCACCTAAATCGTCTACTATTATTACATCAGACATTTTTTCTTGCTTAACATAAGCAAGCATAGCGTCCAATTGCTTAAATATCTCATCTTCGTCCCACTTCCCACCGTATTGAGACTTATTATGCGGGTTTACATCCATTCCTATATGTGTATCTGTATAAACAAGTCTATCAAATATACCATAATTGCTATTAGCAATTTTAGGTTTAGGTTGATACTGAACAACAGAGCTTACTATCTTGCTAAAATCTATCTTCTCTGGGTCAAATTCAGGTATATTGAAGTTTGGATTATGGAAATGTAAAGATGAATCTTTTGATTTCAGCCATCCGTGTTTTACTGTTTGCGGGTCTATATTGTGTTTATCACATTCATCCTTAATAGCCCGATATTTCTTTAATATTTCATACTCATCGTTTGTAACCCTTGGTCTGCGTTTATTCATATTACAACCTTTCTATAAGTCTTTTCCTTTTGCCTGATAATACGGGCAATAAGCAACTTTAGTGTTTTTATTAGATTTCCTAAACTCACAATCACCCCTCTTTACACACGTTTTACATAAATCTTTAGCTTTCATCTTCCTGCCTTTCCATAATTGCCTGCTTTAAATACACAGCCAAGTCTAAGGCTTCTTGATAAGCGTCTATTAATGGGTCTCTGCCATTAAAAGTTTGTAATGGTGTGCCATATTTAGCAATTCCCATATCTCGGCGGGCTTCCATATCTGCTATTACCTCTTTCCACAAGTCGCCAGTAGCTGGCTTAGGTGGTGGTTCGTACTCAGTTGCATAAACTGATGGTTTATTGTAATACTTCATATTATTCCTTTCTATCCCTTAAAAACTCTAAACAAGTTTCTCTTTTATGTCTTTATCTTTCATTTCCCATCATTTATTTCATGTATTGCCTCATATTGAGCTAAGAATAAATCCAAGGGTTTTGTTTTTTCAAGCTGAGTTTTTTATTTTACAATAATGTTCCCAATATGATAGGTCAAAATATATTGTAAACTCCCATACCAAAATATGTATTCTTAATGATTCAGCAATTTCTGTTCTCCAATGTCCATACTTACATTTTATTGCTGGTGGTACTAATTCAATTAAAAACCCAAAAGCCCTTGTCCTGTAGCAATTATGATGTGTTATTTTAAATCTTTTTAGCATCTTTTTTATTTTAAGTTTACGCCAAATTTTAATAATAAAATTCATTTATTTCTCCTATTTCTATACTTCCTTTGTAAATAGAAAATTGGCCATAATGGACTATATCTACCAGGGGTAATCTGCTTATTGAATAATTTCCAAACCACCCCAGAACCTCCACCAACTTCCCATAACTCCCATTTCCAAAATAAAAACCTTCCTTTATCTTTTGTGAAATAACAATATATTGCATTCATCTTATCCTCCTTTATACAGATTATTCCAATCTTCAATATCATATAAATTACTATATGATATTTTACATAAAATTGCAATAAGAATATGAATTAAATCTTTTTTCACGAAAACAACTCCTTTTTTACGCTTTTAATTTCTCTTATGATAAGACTATGCAGTGTTTTAAAGTTTATTTTTGGATTTTTAAATTCTTTAACTATATTATACATTTCTTCTATAATTAATTCTCTGTAAACCCTCTCAAATAATTTAGGAATAAACTTGCTTTTCCAAATTCCTTCTTCATTTACTATTTTAGCATATTCTTTTTCTATAAAGGCTGGTGTAACATATTTTTCTATAATTTTTTCTTCATCTAGTTTAGAATTATTTATTTCAGGTGCACCCATTTCTTTATGATGTTTTTCTTTAAAATCATTCCTAACTATTTTACCCCAAACTTGTTCGCCATATTGATTATGATAATCATAATTTTTGACTACTATTCCTTCACCTTGACCTTTGCCATCTTCAACTAAAAATTGTCCTGTCTTGTCAATACATTTTAATAATGATTCATAATTAGGATTTTTAATTATTGCTAATGGCGGTATATAATCTATATCGAATTCATCTAAAAACTCTTTATACATATCATAAGGCAAATATTCAACAGAACCATCTTCTTTGTCTAAACATACATCAAACACATAAAATTTTCTCCATGCTTCCTCTCTATAAGTTTTTAAAGAATGCGGCACTAACCATTCCCCATATAATCTATGGTTCGGGTGTTTTTTTAAATATTTTTGTATTGGCTCATACTCTGATATATATTTATAAAATCCTGCATTATCATTTTCAAACGTCAATTCTCTATTTCTGCTCCCTGCTCTAATTTGACCTTCGTCATTTAGCCAGACAGACGAATTAGTGCCGTCGATTTTATATTGTATAATACAAATTCCATCTAACAAGCCGTCTGTGCTATCCTTGCCTACTCTTTCTACATGTTGATACTTTTTAAATTCCATCTAATCACCTCCTTATCTATATTGCACCTATCATAAATATTCTTGTGTCTTTTAATATATCCAATAACACTTTCGGGAGAGCGAAAAGTGCCCTCCCCATGATATGTTCGTTTTTTTGGCTTTGGTAATGGCATTATAAAACCTCCCTTATTTTCGCATAATATTCATAATAGAAATAATTGTGCATTTCCTTTAGCTTGTTCTCCGTGTCAACATTAAATTTATCTTCTACATAGCTAATGCCTTTTGTGTGTAAATTATTATGAACAATATAATTAATTGGTATGCAATAGATGTCAGGTGGCTTTAATCCTATACCACACGCCCCAGCTACTCTTATGTGGTGCGGTTGTGCTGTCTCCATACTCCCAGAATAAAAACAGGGTTCATCTTTTATATGTTTTAGCCACATTCTATCTATAATATCACGTTCGACACTATCAGCAAGATTATAACATCTAATTAATTCACTTTCTATTATCATTCTTATTCTCCAATTCCTTTAGTCTAAAGTTCATTACCTTTTGGTTTTTCTCTAACTTCTTACCAAACTCAATATCAACACAATTAGCAAGCAAATCTTTAACCTTAATTCTTTTAAATAAACCTATCCAAATTTTTTCTTCGCCAGTCATATTTGCCTCCTTATCTTAGCCCAAGCCTGCGCTTATACTCATCTGCTGTTTCGAGTACTATCCCGAAATATTCTTGATAGTTACGAATACACCATTCTATTATTTTGCTCATCTCTTCTTTTGTAGCATTCTTGAATGACCGTGGAATAACATAATCTCTACCGGTCTGTTCATTTTTTACCCTTTTAATGAACATTATATCTGGGTGTGTTTTGATTTGAAACTTAACCCATTCAAGTGCCTCTGATTTTTCATTAGGAACGTCAAACCCAGCCTCTCTGTAGCCATCTATTATTCTACCTATAAAACCATTGGAATGGAAATATCTAAGCTGAGAATATGTTTTTGGTACTGAAACGGCGGCAAACTTAGCGGTGAATAAATCTTTATTGGGATAGCGTTCCCTTAAATTGTTCTCGACACGCTTCCAGTTTATAAGTGGCTTACCGTCTTTAAATTTAAATGCTACTTTTATCATAATTCCTCTCATTGTCCGCTGAGTTAGTATTATCACTAAATAAAATATTGTAATTGCCATATTTATAACTCATTATTTATCCTTTCCTTATAAACATAATATAATTAGTAAATTGCATATGCAAAATTATTTCCTTATTTTTTTTTATAGACCAGTAAATTGCTGATGTTCACCGTCAAATCTAGCAGACACCTTTCCAGTTTTGCCGCCACGGTTTTTTGCTATAATTATATAAGCCTCATCAACGTCTAACTGCTGGCCAAAAGTGGTAACGTTTTTCTGTTTCCGATAACCTGGCCTATCCACCATAATTACGACATCGGAATCCTGTTCTTTAGCTCTGCTCCCACGTAACTTACCATCATCGTTTAGCTGTGAAAGAGCAAAAACTACAGTATTAAGTTGTCTTGCTATACTCTTTAGCATTCTTGAACAATAAGCTAGCTGCTGCTCTCTGTTTTGTATTCCAGTCACAGTAATTAGCCCGATATAATCAACTATTATAAAATCCAGCTTACCTTCTTGATATTTAACTTTTCTGGCTGTTGATAAAATATGTGATATATCCATTCCAGCTTTAGTATCAACGTAAAATTTCATATCATATAAATCATCTAAACAACCGCTTCTCATCTCTTCACGCTGTATTAATTCAGTTGACGACATTTCCAAATTAAAGAAAATACCAACCTTACCTAACTTTGTCTGTGAAAATCCTATTTGATTGGCAAAAACGGTTTTCCCAACACCAGGATAAGCAGCAATTGTAACTAAATTTTGTGGCTTAAATGTAACCAGCTGGTCAACTTCATAAAGCCCCGTTTTTATTCCCTCTTTATACTCACCCTTTTCTTTTATTGCTTTCTTTATAGCCTGTTCGCCAGTCAGTAACGTTGATGATTCTTGACTGGTTAAGGCTAACATTTTGTTCTGAGCATTATTGATTATTTCATCTAAGTCTGTGCCTGATTCTAATTCATAATTAACCGAATGGACTACCCTAGAAAGCTGTTTCCGTTGACTGTTCTGTTTAATCTGCTTCATGTATTCCTGATAGTTGGTAGCAGTTAATACCATATCGGAAAGTTTATTTAGCCAGATTTTATCTTTTTGTTTTTGATATTTATTTAATATCGTGATTAGATCTATTCCTTGACCATTTTCATATAATTTACCCAGTATTTTGAATAACTCTATATGCTGTTGGTTACTGAAATCAGACGGTTGTAACATTTCTGTTACATCTGCCATAATCTCTGGTTCAGCTATGATCGCCGATAATAAAGCCGCTTCTGTGTTTAGATTGTTCATATCAACTCCTAAGTATTGCAATTACTGTAGCTGGTATTGAAAATATAGCTACCAATCCCATAAATAACAAAAATAAAACTAATCTGCCTAATATTTTTAAATATTTCATAAATCAATCTCCTTTTGTTTGTTACCCTTATAAGTAATTTTATCATTACGAAAATCAAAATAAATTTCATTTATAGAAAGATATTCATTTAGGTCTATATACTTAACGAACTTATTAACATTAACAGTAAACTCATCAGGCAGACTGTCTCCAATAAAAACATATTCAAAAGACAGCGGTTTTCTGTAAAAAAAATATAGCCTGTCCTTTTTATCAATCACCTGTTCGGATAATTTTTCTAGTGATTTGGATAAATCGGCAGAAAATGCCCTAAAACCATAAAAAGTATTGTCACCAGAAAATCTATATAAAAATCTTATATCTTCTAATCCTGTAGCAAAATATTCCGTATCAGATATGTATTTTATCGTAATATTAACACCATGTTTTTTCAACCAATCATAAAAATCTACTTGTTTTTTCATTTTAACTCCTTTAAATTTCATTTCTAAGACACGATAATTTCTAAAATGTCTAATAGACTAAATAAAAATTATCTCTTAACTGTGGCGATATTTGACCGCTTATTTTTAATTTCAACGGTTTCTTTCCATTCGTATTACCAAGTTGTCAAATTTGGTAAGGTCGTTTTTGCCCTTTTTGCGAAGTGAAGCTAAAGATATTATTTGTTTACTCCAGAAGTCGTCGCTTACTGCGAAGCCAAGTGCATCGGAAATTGTTTGTTGTTTATAGCCGTCAATGCGCATAAGTTTATCGATAGTATCAGCCCAATTTTCTCTATTCCAATTTTTTATTGAAGCTACTGGACAGTTTTTCATTTGGTAATCATGAAACTCGTCCGCTATTTTGTAAGCAAAATCGGACAGGGTTTTCTTTTTGATAGTTTTTCTTTTAATGTTCTTTACATTCTTGACATTCTTGTTTATATTGTTGGGGGTCGCAGAGTTTTCATTGTTGCTTCTATCGTTGCTTCCAGTATTGCTTTCGTAGTTTTTAGGGTCTTGGTAAACACAGTAATTCTCTATCTTTATGAATATGCCGTGCGTTGCTTTCGTTGTTGTTATCATAGGTGCTTTCGTCGTTGCTCCCGTCGTTGCTTTCGCAGAAGCATTTCGCATCCATTCAAGGATTTGAAAGATTTGGTCCTTTGTTGGAGTCTCTTTTCTGTAACCTACATACCACGCTACATCTGTTCGAATATCATTAATACTTGCAAATAACTGACCACGCTTTAATTGCTTATATTCCTTGTGTTGCGCTGCCCCTAGTAGCCATATCCAAACCTTTAAATATAAAGGCGGTTTTCTCCAGATTTCACTTTCAATAATTTTGCGAGATAAAAGGATATAACCTCCTTCAATTTTACCGTCAGGCATCACACCACCTTCCTTTTGTGCCTTTCCCTATGGCATTTTTCGCATAATGTAATTCCATTTAGCCCCTTTAAAAATTCTTTTACAAGTATGATAGGTAAGCAAATAATCGCCGAGAGCATTATTAAAACGAACACAAATGGTATTGCTAAAACTTTTAGAATTGGCATTATATAATTCATAACAAACCTTTCTGGGGCGGCAGAACCGCCCCAATATAATTTAGAACGGCACATCTTCGTCTTTTTGCTTGTTTGAGACATAATCGTCCCATTGAAGGTAATAATTACCCTTTTTAGATTCTTTCATAACAAACCTTGCTTGGAAGTTATCGCCTGCATTTTTTTCTGCGTCTTTGATAAAATCCTTGATATTGATTACAAAGTTACCTTTTATAAAATCGGGTGCTTTTTCGTTGGGTTTAAACACCCTTATTCCTTCTACAAAGCTCATTTAGCCTCCTTGATTACTTGTTCGAGATAATCCCTAAACTTGTTTAGCTTAACTGGATCATCTGTTTCTGTGGTTTTTCTAATTCCAATTATACCTTCCATCTCTTCAGGAATATCTTTTACCTTATAAATACCTTTATCGATTAATTCATTGCATTTTTTTGATATTTCCTTTCGTAAGAAGCTTAAATTCTTGTCATTTTCATTCTTGGTTTTCATCGTTTTGTTCATTTTTGTTGCCTTTTGCATTTCTTCTAGAGAACATTTTTTGTTCCCAGAATACCCTGCATTGTCTAAAGCCCTTCCAACTGCGCTTTCTTCACAGTTTTCAGTCCAGCTAGAATAATTTACGCCTTCATATTCAGTTCCATATTTGCTGATAGATAATTCCTTGTCTCGCACCTCCATTGCATATCCGCTTGATTTTGGTAAATTTTCTTTTTGGTCTTCTTTGTTTTCGTAGATATACGCTACAAAAAGCGCATATTCCATTGCTTGTTCAATTGGGGTTACGTTTTTAACAATTATTCTACCCTCTGGGTGATCTTTGTAAAACCTTTCTTTACGTTGCTT
>DPPH01000286.1:3114-3354 GCA_003539375.1 Clostridiales bacterium | reverse complement strand
AAGCAGAGGACAGACGTACATACAAATTCAGTAACACAAATGGAACTTGTAAATTTCTTAGAAAACAACTCCATAGATGACCATATACAAGAAATTATAAAACTTTATGGTAAAAGAAGAGATGTAATGGTTGAATCTATTGAAGCTTATTTTCCAAAGGATGTTAAAGTAACCCATCCTGAAGGTGGACTATTCCTTTGGCTTGAACTTCCAGAAAGTATCAATACAAAAGAAATGTTG
>DPPH01000286.1:0-2828 GCA_003539375.1 Clostridiales bacterium | reverse complement strand
GGAGCATTCTATCCAAATAATAGACAGGAAAACACCATAAGACTTAACTTTTCAAATATGAAAGAAGACCATATAAAAGAAGGTATCCAGATACTGGGAGCAGTAATACAAGAGGAACTTTGATTGTCATCCAGAATCTTTGAAGGATCTTTGCTAATGATTTAACTATATTGAAACTAATAATTTGAAATGTTATAATGTTATTAATGAAGAACAGTTTAATAATGAATTTCATCGCAAGAAATTTATGTTTTGGGAAAATTAAATTACAGTCCCGATTCATAAAAACCTTAGGGTTTTATGAACGACAAGGTATTAAAAGTAATTTTAATGCCCGCCATCTAGCAAAGGGATATATATCAGCATCATGCTGTTATATATCCCTTTTGCATATAAAAAATTTAGGAGGGATTTTATGTTAAAAGGTGGTTACACAGGAAAAATTTTAAGAGTAAATTTAACAACTAAAGAAATTACTACAGAAGAATTAAAAACAGATACTGCTAAAAAATTCATTGGAGGCACCGGATTTGGGCTTAAGTATCTCCTCGATGAAGTAGATCCTAAAGTTAATCCTTTAGGAGAAGAAAACAAAATGTTTTTTGCGCCGGGACCACTCAGTGGCACAAGTGCACCATGCGCTAGTAGAATGGCTGTTGTAACTAAATCTCCTCTTACTGGAGCTGTAGGCATGGCTTTATCAGGAGGATATTTTCCAGTGGAATTAAAATTTGCTGGATACGATATGCTTATTGTAGAAGGGAAAGCAGAAGAACCTTCATATATTTACATTAAAGACGATATAGTTAGAATAAAAAGCGCTAAAAAAATGTGGGGTATGAATACCTTAGATACACAAAGATATTTAAAACATGATTTAGATGAACAAAATGCTCGAATTGCTTGTATAGGACCTGCAGGAGAAAACCTATCTAAAATGGCCTGTATTATTAATGAAAAAAGGGCTTTTGGAAGAAAAGGTGTAGGAGCTGTAATGGGCTCAAAAAACCTAAAAGCAATCGCTATAAGAGGAACTAATAAAGTTGACATAGGTGATGAAGAAGCTTTTGATAAAGCAAGAAAAGAAATGTTACAAGGAATGAAAGATAGTCCGGTTCTTTATCCTGAGTTTTCAAAATTAGGTACGCCTATGATTGTTGATGCTATAAATGCCTTAGGAATTTTTCCATCTGAAAACTATAAAACAACAGGGGCAAAACAGTATACTAAATCACTTGGAGCTGAGGTTAGTAAATCTAGACAGATAGCTAGCGAGCCTTGCTATGGATGTCCTGTAGGTTGCAGCCAACTAAAACTAGCACAGGGAAATACAAAATACATAGGAAAATTATCTGATCCTGAATACGAAACATATTATAGTTTTGGTGGAGTTACAGGAGTAGAAGATATAGATAGTGTAATTACAGCAGATTATATATGTGATGAATTAGGACTGGATACTATGTCTACAGGTGTTACTATAGCTTTTGCCATGGAACTTTATGAAAAGGGACTTTTAACAAAAGAAGACACAGGAGGAAGAGAACTTAATTTTGGAAATCATGAACTTATGATTGATCTTATTAAGGAGATAGCTTATAGAAAAGAAGGATTAGGGGAAATGCTTGCAGATGGCTCTAAAGCTCTTTCAGAAAAAATAGGGAAGGGAAGCGAAAAATTTGCAATGCATGTAAAAGGACTAGAACTTCCAGCCTATGATCCTAGAGGTGCCAAAGCTCATGGACTTAACTATGCTACTAGTTATACAGGAGCAGACCACAACAGAGGATATGCCTTCCAAGAGATTTTCTCAATACCGGTACCAAAGGCCTACGATAGATTTGCAATAGAAGGTAAGGGAGAATTGACCAAGTGGAATCAGGATGTAAGATCAGCAACCTGCGATTGCGGAACGATGTGTGCTTTTCTTCTAGATATGGCTGTTGCTGGTATGGCGTTGGAAAATACAGCAAATTTAGTAAATGGAGCATCGGGACTTGATTTAACTCCAGATGATGTAATGAAAACAGGTGAAAGAGTAAATAATTTAGCTAGGATTTTCAATATAAAATCAGGATTTACAAGAGATGATGATACTTTCCCTGAAAGAATTATGACTGAACCTTTAAAAGGTGGAGAATCAAAAGGTCAATATATAAGCCAAGAAGATTTAGATACTATGCTTAATGAATACTACAAAGAAAGAAATTGGACAGAAGAAGGAATACCAACTAAGGAAAAGTTGGAAGAGCTTGGCATAGGATACTTATATAATATGTTAAAATAAGAGAAATCAATGATAATAGTAAAAATAAAGACAATACTGAAATTTAAAGAGGTCCTGGGAGGAGAAGAAGAAATTTTTGTAAAAATTCCCCGAAATAGTACAATAAATGACCTCCTAGACCTCTTAACTAATAACTATCAGGAACTGTCAAAAGAAATATATAATGAAAAAAAAGAGATTAGAGAAGGTATTTCTTTCTTGCACAATGGGGTGAATATATTTGCTAAAGAAGGCTTAGATACCATACTTCAAGATGGAGACTCTATCTTAATATTCCCGCCGGTAGGTGGAGGATAAAAAACTTTAGCAGGTATCATGCAAAGCTTTACAAAGAGACCGAAAGATCTTAGCTTTAGAAAGACCCAAGACTCATCGATTAATTCTCTGAGTGACAATTTTCATGTCATTCAGAACGAAGTGATGAATCTTTCCTTAAAGGATTTAAGAATTTCATTTTTTTGCAATATGACAAATAAAAGTATTTTAGTATATAATATATTTGACTAAAAAAACTTAAAAACTAACAGAAAAGAGGAACCAT
>DPPH01000058.1 GCA_003539375.1 Clostridiales bacterium | reverse complement strand
TGTTTGTAAATCAACTGCTGTTTACCTAAGGATTCAAATATTATTGCGTAATTATCAAAACCCTGTACCAGTCCTGTTAGTTTTACTCCGTTTGTTAGATAAATGATTAGTGAAATTTTTTCTTTTCTAGCACGATTCAAAAAAGAATCCTGTAAATTAATTGTTTGTTTCAATTTGTACTCCCCTTTCTTTAATATAAGATAGTATCTTGTTTAATGTACTGTTGTAAGTGTTGCGATAATCACTTATATCAAACCATTTGATTCTATCATCCGACTTGAACCATGTGATTTGTCTCTTTGCAAATCTTCTGGTGTTTCTTTTTATCAATCTTACAGCTTCTTCTTTGGAGGTTTTCCTTTCTATATAATCTATGACTTCTTTGTAGCCAATAGCCTGCATTGATTGATAAGTGTTATCGTAACCCTCTTGATAAAGTCCTTTTACTTCATCAAATAATCCCTCTTGTATCATTTCTTCGACTCTAGTGTTAATTCTATTATACAGCAATTTTCGATTCATTTCCAAACCAATTATTATAAAATCATATTTTTCAGAATATTTTCTAAAATTGCTGTTTTCCGAGTATTTTTTTCCCGTTATTTCTGTTACTTCTAAAGCTCGCACCACTCTTTTTATATTATTGGGATGTATTTTCTTTGTTGCTTCCGGATCTATTTTTTCTAATAATTTATATAGATACTCCTTACCCTTTGTTTTTTCTATTTCATAGTATTTATTTCTAATCTCTTCATTGGAAGATACTTTATTAAAATCTAAATCATACAATATAGAATTTATATATAGTCCACTTCCTCCAACAAGTATGGGTATTTTATCTTCTTTTATAAGCTTGTCTATGATTTTAAGGGATTGCTTTTGATAGTCGTAAACAGTAAATTCTTCTCCCGGACCTATTAAATCTATCATGTGATGCTCTACACCAGATTTTTCCTCTTCTGTAACTTTAGCAGTGCCTATATTCATTTTTTTATAAATCTGCATAGAATCAGTAGAGATTATTTCCGATTTTAATCTCTTGGCAATATCTACTGAAACTTTTGTTTTGCCTACAGATGTAGGTCCTAATATTACTATTAATTTTTCTTTTGACATCTAAATCATTCCTTAACTTTGAATTCTATTAAAAAGTTTTTTAAGGTCTTTTTCATCTAGTTCAACTAATATCGGTCTTCCATGAGGACAGGTATAAGGTTTATCACATCTTAATAAATCTTCTATTAATGCATCGATTTCTTTCTTAGATAGGATATCTCCTGATTTTACTGAATCTGTACATGCTTGTTTTATTAGATTATCTATCTCTATGTTTCCTCTGTCGAATCTATCTAAATTTTCAAGTATACTGTAAAAAAGTTTTTTTGCATCTGTATGCTGTAAAAATGAGGGAATAGTCCTAACTATGATGGTATTTACTCCAAATCCCTCTACTTCCATGCCAAATTCCTTAAAGATATTGTTGTTTTTTACTGTTGTTTCATATTCATCAGCAGAAAGATTAATTTTAATTGGAATTAGAATTTCCTGCTTAGTTATTTTTCTATTCCTATATTTTTCTAAATAATTCTCATAGTTAATTCGTTCATGAGCTGCATGTTGATCCATTATATACAATACTCTATTTTTATAATCTTGGAACAATATGTATGTATCAAATATATATCCTATATAATGGAGGGTATTAAAATTAATCTTGTTTTTTTTGGTTTTGTATTCCCTTCTATCCTCAAAAAAATCTAAATTTTCAACTTTATCTTGCTTGTAAAAGGAAGTTTCCTTAGAAACATCTTGATTATCAGGTTCTTCAATATTTAAATTTACATCAATTTTCTCTATTCCATTAGTATTTTTAGGATAAAAAGATTCATCATCCCTTACACCCGTAGGTTTAGGTTTATTGTTAATAAAATTAATATTAAAATCAGTATTTGATTTAGAGTCAAGAAATTCTTCTTTTGTATCTTTTACATTATATCTTTTAGAAAATAAATTTTTGTTTAAATTATTTTCAAGTAAATTTGATAAAGATTTTTTCAAACTGTCGAAATCTTTAAATTTAATTTCGTATTTTTGAGGATGTATGTTTACATCTATATTTTTAGGATCTGTATAAATATATAGAATAAACCCTGGAAATTTACCCGAGGGTATTACTGTCTTATAGTTTTCTTCAACTATTTCGGCTATTTTAGAGCTTTTTATGTATCTGTCGTTGACGAATACCATTTGATGATTTCTATTCCCTCTAAAGTAGTTTAAATCGCTGATATATCCTTTGATTTCATATTCTTCCTTAGAGTTATTTTCAATTTTCATAAGAGAACTAGAAAAATCTTCTCCATATAATGATGTTATTTTATTTATCAAAGAAGTATTTTTAGGCGTATTAAAAATTATTTTCCTATCTCTAATAAATTTAAAGGTTATATTTTTATTCAAAAGAGCCATTTTATTTATTAGGTTTGTTATCTTATTTCCTTCTGAAATGTCTGAACCTAAAAACTTCTTTCTTACAGGGAGGTTGTAAAATAAATCTCTAACTATAATAGTTGTTCCCGTTATACAACCTACTTCTTTTTTTGAGATTATTTCATTATTTTTATATAGAATATTAATCCCCGACTGGTCTTCTTTTTCTTTAGTTGTAATTTCTACTTTAGATACGGAACTTATACTGGCTAAAGCTTCCCCTCTAAATCCTAAAGTGTTTAAATAGTCAAGGTCATCTATTTTATTAATTTTACTTGTATAATGTCTCTTTAGTGCCTTTGTTATTTCATTTTTATTTATACCCTTACCGTTATCAGTAACCCGTATATAGGTTTTTCCGCCATTTCTTATCTCTACTATTATTTCCTCACCACCAGCATCTATAGCGTTTTCTATTAGTTCCTTAACGACAGAAAGAGGTCTTTCCACAACCTCTCCAGCTGCTATTTTATCTACTGTTAAAGCATCAAGTTTATTAATCATCTCATTCACCTAGTTCTTCTGATTTTTCAATTATTTCATTTAATAAATTCATTGCTTCCATAGGTGTAATTTTATTTATATTTATATTTAAAATATTTTCATTGATAAATTCTTTATGTTTATTTTTAAAGTTCCAGAAATTAATTTGTTCTTTTTTACTAATTGTCAGGTCTTCCTTCAATACCATATTATTTTTATTCAAATCTTGTTTTTCTAGATTATTAAGTATCCTAAAAGAATTATTAATAACGCTGTAAGGCAAACCCGCAAGCCTTGCTACTTCGATTCCGTAGCTTTTATCTATACTCCCTTTTGAAACTTTCCTTAAAAATATTATATCTTCACCAGATTCTTTTATAAGGATCTTATAATTGTTTACTCCTTCTATCTTGTCTTCCAATTCGGATAATTCATGGTAGTGAGTTGCAAACATACATTTAGATTTCAATTCTTTAGCTATGTATTCTGTAACAGACCAGGCTATACTAAGACCATCATAAGTAGAGGTACCTCTACCGATTTCATCTAATATTATCAAGCTATTTTCAGTAGCATTTTTTAATATATAAGATACTTCAGACATTTCTACCATAAAGGTACTTTGACCATGAGAAAGGTTATCTGAGGCTCCTACTCTAGTAAAGATTTTATCTAGAATAGAAATATCAGCCTTTTCTGCAGGAACAAAACAACCTATGTGAGCCATTATACTGATTAAAGCTACCTGGCGCATATAAGTTGACTTACCAGCCATATTTGGACCGGTAATTATTGCAAATCGGTTTTTATCTTTATCTAGAAAAGTATCGTTAGGTATAAAATTTTCATCTTTAAGCATGTTTTCAACTACACAGTGACGTCCATCTTTAATATCAATATATCCTTCAGTATTTATGTTAGGTCTTATGTAGTTATTTTTCATACTTATTTTACAAAAAGCATTCAATACATCAACCATAGATAAATATTGAGCGGTTTTTTGCATTCTTTTTATATTATTTTTTAATTCTTCTCTTATTTCTACAAAAATTTCATACTGAAGTTTATTCATCTTTTCTTCAGCAGATAATATTTTTGACTCCATTTCTTTTAATTCGGGAGTTATATATCTTTCGCTGTTTGATAGAGTTTGCTTTCTAGTATAATTATCGGGAACTTTATCAATATATGATTTAGTAACTTCTATATAATAGCCGAAAACTTTATTAAAACCTATCTTAAGCTTTTTGATTCCAGTTTTTTCTCTCTCTTCCTTTTGTTTACTCAAAATCCAATCTTTACCATTGGTAGAAATATTTCTAAGTTCGTCTAAATCCTTATTATATCCTGATTTAATAATATTTCCATCTTTCAAAGTATTATTTGGATTTTCAATTATAGAGTTTTCTAAAAGTAGATATATATCTTTTAATGTATCGATATTTTTAGATATATCATTCGTGATTTCGGAATCAATACTAGATATATATTCTTTTATTTCAGGAACAACCTTAATAGAATTTTTTAAAGCTATTAAATCTCTTGCATTGCAAGTTCCAATAGCAATTTTTCCCGTTAATCTTTCTATATCGTAAACATTTTTTAAATTTTTAGATAAATTTTTAGATAGTATTATATCATCGTACAACTGTTGGACTACATCTAGTCTTTTATCTATAGATGCTTTATTTCGTAAAGGCTCTCTAATCCATTTTTTAAGTAGTCTAGCACCCATTGCAGTGTCGGTATTGTCTAGAACTCCGTAAAGGGTGTTGCTCTTGTTCTCATTTCTTAGGGGCTCTATCAGTTCGAGATTTCTTCTGGTATTTGTATCTATAATCATATAGTCATCTATAGTATAATACTCAAGTTCATTTATATTTTTTAAAGTATTTTTTTGAGTATCGTAAAGATAATCTAATAACTGTCCTAAAGACTTTATTTTACTTCCTTCATCAAAAATACCTAAAGCTTCAAGAGATATTACGTTAAATTGATCTTTTATAAGCTTTGAGTAGTAATCTTTATGACTTACTGTTTCCAGTTTGCTGTATCTTTCCCTGTATGTCGTATTTAAAGGATTTTCCTTATTATCAAAAATCAAATCAAAATCTACATTTGAAATTATTTCAGAAGGATTAATTTTATCTATCTCAGCCAAAATTTTAATATTTAATTCCTTTTTATCCTTAGGAGTATCGTAAGAGGTCAAATAAAGACTTCCTGTAGTTATATCAACATAAGATATTCCGAAATATTTATTGGTGTAGTGAATGCTGCATAAAAAATTGTTTGTTTTTGAATCAAGCATTTCAGGTTCAGACATAGTTCCTGGGGTTATAGTTCTAACAACTTCTCTTTTTACTATTTTGTTTTTTCCAGGTTCTTCTACCTGTTCACATATAGCTACCTTATAACCATTTTCAACTAACTTAGCTATGTATTCTTTTGAGGAATGATGAGGAACTCCACACATTGGAGCTTTTTCATCTTGCCCACAATCTCTAGCAGTAAGGGTTATATCTAAAACCTTTGAGGCAGTTAATGCATCATCGAAAAACATTTCATAAAAGTCTCCAAGTCTAAAAAAAACAATACAGTCTCTATATTGCTTTTTTATTTCCATATACTGCTGCATCATAGGTGTTAGTTTACTCATATGCATCCTCCTTAGTGAGAACTCCTTCCATAAACCAGGTTTTAACCTTAGTAATTTTCACATTTACAATTTCCCCGATTAAATGTTCAGTCCCTTTGAAATGAACTATTCTATTACTACTACTTCTTCCAGTTAAATATTCATTTTTATTTTTTGAAACTTCATCTACTAAAACTTTAACAACTTTACCTTTGTAAGCTAAGTTTTTTTCGTAAAATACAGGATATAAAGTTTCAAGAAGTTTATTAAATCTTTCGTGTTTTATTTTTTCGTCTATTTGATCCTCTCTTTTCCCAGCAGGGGTATTTGGTCTGATAGAATATATAAATGTAAAAGCTGCATCAAAACCAACCTCTCTGCATAAATCAAGAGTTTCTTCAAAATCTTCTTCAGTTTCTCCAGGAAACCCTACTATAAAATCTGTAGATATAGAGATACTAGGAACAGCGGCTTTCAATTTTTTAATTATATTCAAATAATCTTCTTTGCTGTACTTTCTATTCATATCTTTTAATATTTTACTGCTTCCTGCCTGTACCGGAAGATGTATGTGGTTGCAAACTTTGGAACTTCGACTTAAGAAATCAATAAAATCATCTCCTACATCTTTAGGATGTGAAGAGACGTATCTAATTCTTTCTATACCCTCTATTTTTTCAACTTCTTCAAGAAGTTTGTAAAAACTGTAATCTTCACCAAAATCATTACCATAAGAATTTACATTTTGACCTAATAATGTTACTTCTTTCAATCCTTCCTTGGCTAAATCTTGAATTTCTTTTATAATATCTTCTTTTTCTCTACTTCTTTCCCTACCTCTTGTATAAGGAACAACACAGTAGGAGCAAAAATTATTACATCCATACATAATGTTTACAAAGCCTTTATGGTGGTACTTTCTTATAGTAGGTAGGTTTTCATTTAAGTTTGTGCTGTTTTTTTCCAATTCTACTAAAACGTCATTTGTATTGTTTAAATGTTGATTAATCATTTCCGGGAGTTTGTAGAAAGTATTTGTTCCGAAAATAATATCTATAAAAGGATACTTTTCCAGTATATAGTTTCTTATTTCGTCATTTTGAGGAATACAACCTCCAACAGCAAGTATAAGGTCATCTTTTTCTCTTTTAAGTTTTTTTAGTGCTCCTAACTTTCCGTATAGTCTGTTTTCTGCATTTTCTCTTATTAAACAAGTATTATAAATGATTAAATCTGCTGAATCAATTTCATCAGCTTTCTTATAATTTAGATTTTCCAGCATACCTGAGATTTTTTCTGAATCATACTCATTCATTTGGCAGCCAAAAGTTTCTATATAAAATTTCTTATCCATTGCTATCACCTTTATGTAGTTTAAAAAAGAATAGTTGTTAGCTTAGCTAACTAACTATTCTTCCTTGTTTTGTTTAAATAAGTCTCCTATTGTTATATTGTCATCTCCTAATGTGTATGATACTTGATCATCTTGCTTAGGACTATTCTTTTCTGGTTTTTCAGTTATCATTGTTACGTCTAACTGTTTCTTTCTATTGTCGAACCCTAAAATCTTACATTCTACTTCCTGACCGTTTTCGAATTTTTCAGCTGGAGTTCTTAATCTTTCTCTAGATACCTTTTTCATAGGTACAAAACTTTCAAACTGTTCGTCGAATTCTACAACTATGCCTTCAACAGTCATACTTTTAATTTTACCTTTTATTATGTCGTATTTCTTAAGATTCTTTGTAAATTTAACGAAAGGATCTTCAGTAAGCTGTTTAACTCCTAGTGAAAGTCTTTCACGTTTGTTGTCGATATTTAAGATTTTAACCTTAATAGTTTCACCTTCGTTTAATTCGTCAGCTGGTTTTTCTACCATATCCCATGATATATCGGAAACATGTAGTAATCCCTGTACATCATCGATTTCAACAAAGGCACCAAAATCAGTTAAGTTAACTATTTTACCTTCTATTACATCTCCAACATTGTAATTTTCAACAAACTTTTCCCAAGGTCTTTTTACTGTAGCTTTAAGACTTAAAGACATTCTTCTTTTTTCAATATCTTTGCTTAGAACTTTTACTGTAATTTCTTCACCTTCAGTAAGTACATCTTTTGGATGTCCAATCCTTACCCATGATATTTCGTTTATGTGAAGTAATCCTTCTATACCTTCGATTTCAACGAAAGCACCGAAATTTTTAATCTTATTTACAGTACCTGTATATTCCTTACCTACTTCTATACTTTCCCAAGCTTCTTTATCTCTTGTTCTTTTTTCTTCAAGCTCAATAACTTTTCTTGAAAGAATAAGTCTATTTCTTCTATTTGTCTTTTTAGCTTCGATAATTCTAGCTGTTACTTCTTCATTAAGGAAATCTTTAGGATCTGTACTTCTGTCTATTGATAAGTGCGATCTAGGGATAAAACCGTTGAATCCTTTAAGCTTTATTTCACAACCACTTTTATTTACAGAAAATACTTTAACAGTAACATCTTCTTTGTTCTTGTAAAGTTCTTCTATTTCTTCCCACTTCTCTTCAACTTCGATACCTTTTCTAGATAATCTAACGTTTCCGTCGTCATCTTCATTAGTAACAACATTTGCTGCTATTTCGTCACCAACTTCTATTTCATCTCTTAGATCTTCTACTTCCTCTAAGCTATAATCTTCTTTTCTTAATACACCATCAGATTTATAACCGAAATTGATTAGTGCTTTTCCTTCGTCGACACTTATTACCTTTCCTTTTATTTTTTTTCCTGGGTGAATATTTACAAACTCAAAATCTTCTAAAAGTTCGTTCATTTTATTTTCTTCAGACATTCTATAACCTCCTCTATTATTATTAAGGGTGTAGATGCACCCGCAGTAATGCCTATGTTCTTAGAACTTTTTATATAATCATAAGGAATTTCACTTTTATTTTCAATCCAAAATGTATCATCACAAAATTCCTTACTAATTTCATATAACTTTCTTGTATTAGAACTATGTTTACCACCTATAACCATCATTGTATCAAATTTCTTAGCTAATTCTCTACAGGAATTTTGCCTTTGAAATGTTGCGCTGCAAATAGTGTTGTGGAATCTAATATTTTCATATTTTTCAAAGTATTTTTTAATTTTTTTAAATTTATTTAAATTGTAGGTAGTTTGAAAAACTACACAAAATTTAGTATTTGTTACTTTATTTTCATAAGCTTTAAAATCATTTATATCTTCAAATATTAAAGCTTTGTTATTACACCATCCTTTTATTCCAATTATTTCCGGATGCTCTTTGTTACCAAACAAAATTATTTTATAACCATTATTATAACAGTCCTGAACGATTTTGTGTATTTTTTTTACCTTTGGACATGTAGCATCGATTACTTCCATACCCTTTTCTTTTGCCTGAGCATATATTTCTTTACCTACTCCGTGGCTTCTAAAAATAATCTTATGACTTTTATCCTTTTTTATACTGCTAGTATGATTTAACACAACTAAACCTTTTTCTTCTAATTCTTTTTTTACGTCGTTATTGTGTATTAAATCACCATAACAGTATATATTTTTATTATCCTCTAAAGCATTATACGTTATTTCGAGAGCTCTTTCAACTCCAAAACACGTACCGAGGTGTTCAGCTTTTTCAATTTTTTTATCCTTCATTAAAATCTTCCTTTAAACTGTAAATTTTATCCAATACTTCTTCGCCGATTTTAAGGTAATCCTCTGAACTTAATTTTTTATCGTAGTACTGGTCAAGACTGATAAAATCACCGTAGTAGATATTAATTTTACTAAAAAGTCTGTAGTTAGAATCTATATAAACAGGAAGTATTTTTTTCTTAGCTTTAGTAGCAATAATTGAAATACCACCTTTAGCTGAAGATTCCTCTCTGTTGGTTACTCTCGTTCCTTCAGGAAATATACCTAGTATCTCATTGTTTTTAAGTATTCGCAAGGATTTTTTTACTGCTGATAAACTGTTTCCTTCCCTATCTACAGGAAAGGCTCTTAATTTATTAAGTATAAATTTAAGAATAAAGTTGTCAAAAAGTTCTTTTTTCGCCATATATCTTATATGGTTATTGTGAGTAATGGCTACAACTACAGGATCAAGTACTGAAGAATGATTACCACATATTATATAGTTTTCCTCTAGGTTTTCTATTCTTTTATTTTTTCCGTAAACTCTTATTCTAAATACTAATTTTACTAATACTCTGGCAATGGCAGCTACAACTGTATAAAACAATTACTTCCTCCTATCTATGTTGATGTAGGATGATATTTCATCTACTACTTCCTCTATAGTTTTATTACTGGAATCTACAACAACAGCATCATCGGCTTTTTTTAAAGGGGCGATTTCTCGGTTCATGTCGTTTTGATCTCTATCCTTAATAGATTCGCATATTTCTGTATAATTTACATCCATACCACTATCTTTAAGTTCTTTATATCTTCTCTTAGCTCTTTCTTCAACAGAAGCTGTCAGATAAAATTTATAATCTGCATTTGGGAATACTTTGGTACCAATGTCTCTTCCATCCATTATAATGTTTTTATTTTTAGATATTTCTTCTATTATGGTCTGGACAAAGTCTCTAATAAATTTATATTTAGATATATCGGAAGTATTTTTTGATATAATATCGCTGTTTATATGTTTTTCAACAGGCAATCCGTTTAAATAAAATTCATCTTTATAATCTATTTTAATATTTACTAATTCTTTTTTTATTTTTTCCTGGTCCTGTATATATATGTTCTTATTATGAAAATATAAAGCGATACATCTGTATATTTTCCCGGAACTAATATATGTAAAATTAAACCTAGTGCTTAATTTTTTAGCTATAGTACTTTTACCTGCCCCGGCAGGGCCATCTATTGCTATAATCATCAAACATCCTTAATCAATATCTTTTCTCAAGTTGCCTGCATTATGTAGATATATATGACATACATCCTTTAATTTAACATTATTTTTCAAAAAAATTAAAATTCTTATACAGTAATTCAGGCTGTTTGCAACCTTCATTTCCTGCATACACAACAAAGATGCATCTGTAAAACCTATTTCTCTAGCAAACTTTGCAGGATAAACAGCATCTATATCTTCTGTGCATGTAAAAATTATAGATTCTATGTCATCAATTTCCAACTTGTTTTTTTCTAAAACATCTTTTAAAAGCTCAATAGTTTTAGTTTTTATTTCTTCGTAAGTGTTGCTTTCAACTGTAGTTGCGCCTCTTATAGTATATCTATTCATAAAATCACCTTTAACATTATATTATAAAATTGAAATTAAAACAACATAAAATAAAATCACCTGTATTTTGAATCCTTTAAAAATAAAATAACCGGAATAATAACCGGCTATTTATTATAAATCTATTTTTTCTTATTGTCAAAATCTTGATTATAAATACTGTATCTTTCCCAAACATTCTCTAAAAGATCAAAGTATTTAACAATATCTTCTTTTTCTCTCAAGCCTATATTTAATATTATTGAATTAATCAAGGCTAATGGAGTCACCAGTGAATCTACAAAAGTAGCCATATTACTTTTTCCTAACAATGCTACATCAGACATTTCATAAAAAGGTGATGATTCAGTATCAGTTATTGATAGAATTTTAGCCTTTCTTTCTTTAGCGAAATTTACAGCATCTATTGTTTGTTTTGAATATCTCGGATAACTTAAACATATAAGTAGGTCATCTTCCGAAATTCTAACCATCTGCTCAAACAATGAAAAGGAACCAACATTTATTACTTTTACGTTATCCAGTATAACATCTAAATAAAATCCAAGGTAAAGTGCTAAAGTATGTGATACTCTCATTCCAATTATGTAGATTTTATTAGCATTAAAGATTAAATCTGTAGCTTCATCCAACTTTTTTTGACTTAAATTATCAGCCAGATTTTTCAAGCTCGATATTTCATTTTTTAAAACTTTTTTTACAAATTCTTCGGAATCATCTGTATCATCATCCAAACTTAATCTTTGAACTGTTGTTAACTTATTCTTAATCATTACTTGTAAAGCTTTTTGCAATTCAGGAAAACCTGAAAAACCAAGCGCTGTTGCAAATCTTACTACTGTGGATTCACTTACATCTACTGTATTTCCTATTTTTGCAGCGGTCATAAAAGCTGCTTTGTCGTAGTAATCCACTATAAATTGTCCAATTAATTTCTGTCCTTTGCTAAAATTATGAAAATTTTCTTTAATAACTTCAATTAGGTCGTCATTTCTGTCAACGTTCATAGCATCATCCTTTATACTAGTTTTAGACCCTCCTGAAATGCTTTTTTATTGATTTCTTCTGTTCCCGGCGGTATTCTATTAAGAATTGCCTCTTCTAAAGATTTTTCATCAATAATCTTAGAAATACCACATATAGAACCTAGAGATACTATGTTAGCTACCATAGGCTTCTTCAGCTTTTCATTAGCTGTACTAATTATCGGTAATCTATATATTTTTGCTTCAAGAGTTTCATCTATTTCAATTTTTTCATCTACTACCAGTATACCATCTTTTTTCAAAGAATCAATATATTCATCATAAGATTTTTGAGTAAGAGAAAGTAAGATATCACACTGTTCTACTTTAGGATAATTAATTTCACCGTCGCTTATTATAACTTCAGCTTTACTAGCTCCCCCTCTTGCTTCAGGACCATATGATTGTGATTGTATAGAATTTTTACCACTTTTTAATCCTGCATCTGCAAGGATGATTCCTGCTAAGATTAAACCCTGTCCTCCTGAACCACTTAATCTAATTTCATATTTATTTGACATAACAACTACTCCTTTTCAAATAGTTCTATAATTTTATCATATCTTGCTGTATATTCTTCTTCCTCAGAATTATGGAACTCACCTATTAGAAGTTTACCTTCAGCTAATTCAGGCTTCTTGTTAGCTATTCTAATATCTACAGTATTTTCCTTAAGACCTTTCATCATATCTACAGCTCCGCCTTTTTTGTTTTTACGTCCGTAATATGTTGGGCAAACACTTATACCTTCTATAAAGGAGAAGCCTTTGTTATCAAGACCGTTTTCAATATATCTTTCTATGATTCTTGCATGGTAAGCAGTGGATCTAGCTACATACGTAGCTCCTGCTGCCTGTGCTAAATTACATAAGTCGAAAGTTTTATCTATGTTTCCGTAAGGTGCTGTAGTTCCATAATCATTTGTAGGTGTTGTAGGTGAATACTGTCCGCCAGTCATACCGTAAATGTTATTATTAAATACTATAGTTGT
>DPPH01000100.1 GCA_003539375.1 Clostridiales bacterium | reverse complement strand
CCTTCAACTCCTTTTTCAAAAAATATACTACCAGCTGATTCTTTACCTCATTATATAAATAGTCGATTACATTTTGATTACATATATTAATAACATTATTACTATATAACATACCAGTCACATTTTGGTTACACATTATAAAATTATTAATATGTTTAATTTCGCAAAGAAAAATATTATATAAAAAATTAAAAAAAAGCAGAAAAAATCCCGAGATTTTTACATCTCAGGATTTAATTATTTGTCATATCGAGTTTATCGAGATATCTTAAGACTCTACGCTTATGCTCTGAGTGACATCTATTTTTGTTATTCCGACGAAGGAGGAATCTTAGAGATTCTTCGCCTAAAGCCTCTGAGTAACATCTACTTTCGTCATTCCAAGGCTGCGAAAGATCATATCTTTTACTCATTCACCCTAAATACCACATTTCCACTTTCTTCATACTCAACTCTAGGATTAATTAAATCTTCATTTAAGATATTTACATAGAATATCAAATCTGAATTATTTTCAATATTTAACTTTACACCAGATTGATCATCTGGCCCACTTCTTTTTGTAGAATTTATTTGCATACTTATGTAGTCATTCTCTGGAGTGAATTCTATCCATTCTTCTTCGTAATTAACAGGATAGCTTTCCATACTTGTTCTGTACTTATAGTAATACATCTCTCCATCTTGCATTACTTCAATGTTTATGCTTTCAACAGAATTACTGTCAGCATATACATAAGAATCTCTAGCTATGTCATCCTCTTCTCCTAAGGTTACTGTAGGTAAATCAGAAGATATAGGTTTTATATTCATAACGAAATCGTATCTTGTAGTCCAGTACTGATCCCTTTGGACATCACTTTCATAGAAAGGATTACTCCTTCCAGATTCAATATAGTCAACCCATACCCAGTCCATATAATCATGTTCATGTAATTTTGGTATGGAATAAAAATCCATGGACATTGAACCACCTATAATATTATTTTCACCTACAGTTAAGGCTAGGTTAGATAGAGTTATTTCAAATTGATTATTTTGCAGGTCATTTATAAAGTCTAATAAATCATAATAATCTGCATTGAAATTTAAATTTATCTGTAAATTATCTGCATTAGATTGACTTAATTGTTCTTCCTGGTTTTCTTCGCCTCCTTGATTATCTACAATATTGTTAAAATAAATATCTTTTAATTCTTCTAATCTGTACCTATAACCAGCTTCATTTGAGGACTGTTCTTTGTTAATGGTAATAACACTATCATTTGTAAAACTTATATTAGAGGTTTCTATATTGTATTCATCAATTTTTTTATCAATAAATAGTATTAATTTTCCTTGGTCTAAATCAGGAAGGTATATTTTAGACATATCGGAAATTTCAAAATTCAATTCTTTAAATTTTTCGTTTAATTCTCTACTGTCTTCGATTGATTTCATAAGCTCATCTACCTGGGTGTTTTTAACTTCTAATTCTGCTTCTAAACTAGCTATCTTTTCTTCATTACTTAGGTATATGAAGTTATAAAATAAATATCCTAATACTGCAATAGCTAATACTATTAATAGAATTTTCTCTCTTCTGTTAATTCTCATTTAAATACCCCCCATCCACTACACAGGAAACTGAATAACTATAAGTCTCAACCTCTCCTTCGTTATTCTTCACAATTCCAGGGATATGAACCTCAGATATAAAGTCTAATTCTTTTAAGTTTTTCTCTAGTTGTGCGATTGATGGTCGAGTTCTTGATGTAGCATTAAATACTATATTGTCATTAGAAATATTGAGATTTCTCATTTCAGTATCGATGGGAATGTTGTCAGCTATGGTATTTAATAATTCAACGTCTACAAAATCACTTCTCATGATACCCTGATTAAGTAGAAAAATATTATTTTTATACTCTTCTAATATAGAGATGTGTGTTTTCAGCTGTTCTAACTCCTGTATTTTTTTTTGGTATACTTCATTCTCCAGGATATTATTCGCATTTTCTATATCGTTCTCTAAAGAATTAATCCTATAATTTGTGCCAACAAAGTATAATGATACTAGCATTACTATTGCTCCGGCAGCTAAAGTTATTCCGGCTATTTTTTTTAGCCTATTTCTCTTAACTTCTATCAAATCAGAAAGCAAATTAATGTCTTCTTTTTTCTGATAAAGACCTGCAACTGCATTCAAATAGTCTGATGTTTTAAAAAATCCAGGATTTAGTTTTTTTTCGACTAGTCTAATTTGTTTAATACCTTTAACTTTTCTTGTATCAATATTAAAACTAGCTTCAAAATATGCTTCAATATTTTTTATGCTTGAGCTGCCTCCATAAAGAAACATGCACTCGAATTCTTCATTTTTACTTTTTGAATTATAAAACTGAATTAATTTTCTAATTTCACTTATCCACCCGTTAACATTGGTTCTAACTATATTATTTATAAATTTCTCTTCTTCTGTAAAAACATCACTGTCATCTAAATTAGAAAGCTTATGTTTAGATGACACTGCATTTTCTTTATCAATTTCAAATAAGTTCACTATACCTAAATCAATATCTTCTCCACCCTGGTTTATAATTCTAGAAAAAATATTTTTCCCATTTTTTATAACATTAAAAACCAGCATCTTATGTCCTAATTCAATTACATAGTAGGATTTATCTTTTTTTATCTTGATATCTGAAATAACCCTATTAGGCGAAAAAATGTTTTCAATAGAATTAAAAGATAAATTAATAGCATTTAGCCTAAGTTTTAAGTCCTTTGATAATCTAATATAATCACTTATTAAATTATTTGGTACAGCATATACAAGGTAATCTGCTTTTTTTAATCCTTCTTTTTCAAAAGTATCGATTATCCTGTAGACAATCTTATAATCGCTTAAGACTACAGGCATATACTGTTCGAGTTCATACTTAATCATTTGGACTGTCTCTTCTTTTCCTTTAAGTATTGGAAGTTCCAGACTTCTTGTAATAAGGGAAGTTGTACTGATGTTAAAAACCAGATTTTTAGTTTTAATATTATTTGACCTAATTGTTTTATCTAGAATGTTTTTTATATCATCGTAGTTATCAATATTACCTTCGTGTGCAGAATGAAAAGGTGTAATCTCCGAGATGGCCCTATCAATTCTCAGTCCATTCCGTTCTTTTTTCCCTTCGATAATTTTGATATTCTTACTTCCGATATCAATTGATAATTGTTTTGCCATTATACCCCTCTTTTCTATAAAATTAGTTTGAAATATAGATTAATAATTTCATTTCCCCAAAATATGTATGTCACAGCTGAAATAGCGATGAATGGACCAAAAGGAATGTAATCTTTTCTAGTAGCTTTCTTAGTTATTAAAAGTCCTAAGGATATAACTGCTCCAATAACAAATGAAAAAATAGTTATAAAAATAATTCCTTTTAAGCCAAAATTTAAGCCTAGTAACCCCATTAATTTAATGTCACCACCACCCATAGCATTTGTAACTAAAGCTATTACTAGGAATAAAGTAAAGCCAAACAAAAAACCGAAAACCTTATCCCAAATATTAATATCTATTAACATTATACTAATAAATGTAGTATAAAGCAAACCAAAAATTACTAAAGAATCAGGGATAATCCTGTATCTTAAATCAATCATAAATATTACTATGAGAAGACTTATAGTAATACAATGCATTACAGATATCCACTTAAAACCGTATTTGTAAAAAACTAATAAATATAAGATGCCATTTAATAATTCAATAAGCGGATATTGTGCAGAATATTTGGCACCACAGTGTCTGCATTTACCATTATTAAAAACATAGGTTAAAACTGGAATCAAATCTAAAAAGCCCAACCTATGACCACACTCTGAGCATGATGAAGGTGGGCTTACAATAGATTTTTCTTCAGGTATCCTATATATACATACGTTTAGAAAGGATCCAATTAGTGTTCCGAAAACAAAAACAAAGATGTTAAGAAATAAATTCATATGTACTCCTAATATTTTGTTGTTTTATAGCAAAAAATCAGCACAAAAAATAGTTTCACTCATAGTTTATAAATATGAGTGAAATACAATAATTAAGGCTCTACGTAAATATTAACACTATAGTTAACTTCTTCTCCAGTGGAATCTGCAATAGCAGTACCATTTATGGTCCTATCTATTGTAGGATAATCCCATGAACTACTTTCCGTTTCATAACCATGGTTATATTCTGTTCCATCTCCTAAAAAAATATATATTTCTGCTCTTGTATAATAAGTTGTAAATATCCACCATCCTGTAGACCATGTTTGAACATTTCTAGCTTCATACCCTACTACTCCTACAGAATACTCTGCTTTAACAATTAAATCCGAAGTAACATTAGTATAATCAGTATCCCAACCTTCAAAAACATAACCTGTTCTAATAGGATCTGAAGGAGGAGTTGCACTTAGTCCATACTCTACTATTTTTTCAACAATTAAACTATCATCGTAATCAACAAATCTTACAGTATACCCAATAGGATTATACTCAGCTGTTACAGTCAGATCCGATATTACATTAGTATAGTCAGTGTCCCATCCTGTAAAAGTATAACCTGCTCTTGTTGGCTCTGGAGTTGGTGGTACAGCATCATTTCCTTCTCCAACACTTTCAGTTTTCAAAACTGTTCCATCATAATCAT
>DPPH01000228.1:17210-23777 GCA_003539375.1 Clostridiales bacterium | reverse complement strand
TTTAAGACTTCTTCTTCAAAAGTTTTTTTATCTACTTCTAACATCAAACTACCTCCCTTTCAAGAATTGGATATAAGTTATCTATATATTTTTCAGCTTGAACAGCACCAATGGCACCATCTGCTGCAGCTGTTATAACCTGTCTTAAATCTTTAACTCTGATATCGCCAACAGCAAATACTCCATCTATATTTGTTCTCATTTTTTCATCTGTGATTATGTAACCTTTTTCATCTAGTTGAATTATATCTTTATAAATATGACTCATAGGTTCGTACCCAACAAAAGGAAATACTCCGAAGGTTCCATCTTCTTCTTGTGCCTTATACTCTGTTATTTCTCCAGTCTTTTTATTCTTGAAAACTATACTTTCAACTATATCCTTACCTTTTATTTCTTCTACAGTTGTATCCCAAAGAAATTCAATTTTTTTATTTTTAAATGCCTTTTCTTGTATAGATTTCGCTGCTCTGAGTTCATCTCTTCTATGAACCACAGTGACCTTTCTAGCGTATTTCGTAAGATAAATAGCTTCTTCTACTGCTGAATCTCCTCCACCGATAACGAATACTTCAAAATCCGTGAAAAAATCTCCATCACATGTTGCACAATAAGATACTCCCTTTCCAGTTAACTCAACCTCACCTTGACATCCTATTCTTCTTGGTTTAGCTCCTGATGCAATTATTACTGATCTTCCTTGATATTCATTCTTTTTACATCTTACTATTTTTATTTTGCCTGTAAAATCAACTTCTAATACAGGATCTTTTTTTCTTAAAGCTCCAAATTCTTCTGCTTGCTTTACCATTCTTGCGACTATAGAAGGTCCTGTAGGATTTTCCACTGACCCAGGATAATTAGCCACTTCATCTGTAGTTACTATTTGACCACCAGTTTTATCTTTTTCTAGTATTAATGTGCTTAGCTTTGCTCTTGAAGCATAAATACCTGCTGAAAGTCCAGCTGGTCCAGCACCAATAATTATTAAATCATATATATTTTCCATATTTACTCCTAATTTTCAAATACTGTTTGTCCATCTACCTCGGTCTGTAGCGCTTTAAAAGCTCTACCAACTAATTCTTTTCTTAATTCTTTACTTTCCTTATAACTTAGCTTAGGATTACCTAGAGGATGAGGTATACTAACTGCAGGTACTATTCTATTTGCACCTATAGTTAAGGATATAGGTATTATTGTTGCTAAATGAACTACTGGAATACCAGCTCTTTCAATTTCTTTTACCATTGTTGCACCGCAACGTGTACAGGTACCTCAGGTAGAGGTTAGAAGAACTGCTCCTACTCCATCTTCCACAAGTTTTTTACTGAACTCCTCACCAAATCCTTTTGCATTTCCAACTGATGTTCCGGTTCCAGTGGTAGTTACAAAATAATCTGCTAGTTCACCTATTACACCTTCTTCTTCATACTCTCTCATTACATCAAGTGGTACTACCAGATTTGGGTTTTCTGTTACGAAAGCTCTATCGTATCCTCCATGTATTGTCATGAAATCGTCTTTCTTCATTGATTCTAAATTTGAAATATCGTATATTCCATATTTAGTAGCACTTGAAGACTCTATTTTATCCGGATTACCTTGAGGTACTACTCCTCCTGAAGTTACCAAAGCAACTTTAATTTTACTTAAATCTTTTATAGCCGGCATAGGATCTACTCTGTCAAATACAGGCATTGGGTATTCCGTGTTGTATTCTTCTTTTTTCATTTTCTTAATAAGCATATCCACTGCTCTTTTTGAACCTCTAACATCATTAAAATAGTTAACTCTGATTCCTCTTTCAAAGTATCCTTCTTCTTGTGGGGATAAAATTTCTTCTTCTTTAACCATTTTATCTCCTAAATCAGCTATTTTTTTCATTGCTTTTCTCATTCCAGCAGCTGATATTGATGTTTCTATTATATGAATATCTTGTTTAAATAAATCCACACCTGGATTTTCTGAATACATACCTGTTATTACTGGTATGTTTAATTTTTCTTCAACTTCTTTTGCCATAGTACCACATGCAGTACCGTACCTACCTGCATTAAAAGCAGGTCCCGCTACAAACAAATCAGGATCGTACTTTTCAATCATTCCCATAAGAGTTTCTTTAGCTTCTTCAATATTTTCTCCAAAATATGAATCTCCACATATTGCTGTTGCAACTATTTCATATTCTTCACCTAAAGAACTTTCGAGAGCTAATCCCGGTCCTATCTTTCCTTCCCTTATTTCAGGTGGTACATCTGCTTTTTCTTCTCCACCAATATTTGCAAAAAAGTTGTTAATATAGTGAACTACTTTAATTTTACTCATCTTTTCCTCCTTAATATCCTTTTGCAGCCAGTGTATTATAACCGTTTGCTATTGTTGATGCTATAATTATTTGAATTTCTGCCTCTATGCTACCATCTTCTTTAAGACTTCCTTCATATCCACCTATCATTGTCTCAATATAGTCAAGAGTTCCGATAACCTTATCCATTGGAGGAAAATACTCAATTACATTTCCATTTCCACAGGATACGAGAGCATCTGCCTCTGGTACTGTATCAGCAACAGATTGGGATTTTCCATCTCTTCCAGGAAATTCATCCGTTATAAGGACAACGTCTATATCTTCTTGAGCAACTTTCTGGCAGTTCATCATTAAATCAGTATCTGGATTTCCATAACCTTCTTCAGTTATTATTACTCCGTCAAGACCCAGATGTCTACATAATTTAGCTGTCATATCTGAGGATCTTTCTTTATCCATAAGCCAAACATTTTCATTTGTTAATACTACCCCTATAAAATTTATATCTTTACCATGTCTTTCATATAAGTCTTCAATTACAGGGTTATTAAAGTGATGGAAGGTAGTTACTTTATCACAAGGTGCTACACAGTTTCCACTAACAATTGCCCCATCCATCATCTCTGTAGGATACATAAAAGTAGGTACCATTACCTTAGCATCTACACCGTAATAGTATGTATCATGTAATAAACCTTGAGACTGAAGCATATGTACATATCCCACTTTCGGTAAATCTGGATATTCTGCTACCTGTTCTAATAAAGGTTTTGTTTCATAAGTTACTATTTCATCAGGTTCAACTTTTTTACCAGCTTCTCCTATATATGCTGCAACTTTTAATCCAGCAAGTCTCCCTGCTTCTTCATATTCATGGGTCTCTAAATCTTCTCTACCTTCTATTACTACACAAACATTATTAGTTTTAGAAAATGGTGTGTATTTAGCAGTAGGTCCCGACATGTCTATTAATCCTTCTTGGAATCCAACAATTTTACCGCAGGTTACTACATTTGATCCTACCAATGCATGGGTTCTTCCTTCTCCAACGGTTTTTACTTTATTGATAATCCCAGGGAAAACTTGACCATTTCCTTCAACTTTTACTCTAGGCTCTATAACATCTTTGACTGGTGCAATTCTCACAGATTCTCCTGGTCTTGCAAGTTCTACGTCCGCTTTAATAAGTCTTTTGTCTTCAAGAACCATTTCTTTAATTTTTTCTTTGTTTACATAAAGAGTTCCCTTTTCAACTTTGGTTTCTTCACCAAATTGAACATCTTTAATCATTATTTTTCCTAATTCTAATTTCAATGCTCTACCTCCAATTATTTAATATAGTAAGAGTTTTTACTCTTGTTTAAAAGTGCACCTTCAATGAATGATTGGTCTAAGGTTCTAAAATCCTTAAGACATTTTTCATTCCACTGGGGAAGTTTTCTAAATCCTAAAAATTTCTTAGCAGAATCAATAGCATTTTCAATTAAATTTAAGCTATTGTAATCTAAGGTTTCTTCTTTTATTAACAGTACTGATTTATATGGTGTTTGATTTGGTTTTAAACTACCAGCCATAGGATGAGTCAAAATTCTATAATTTTCGTGAACCTTATCTCTTACCTTTGTTAATATTTCTATATACCTGCATTTTCTAAATTCGACAGAATATACTTTATAATCTTTTCCTATGAAATTTTCATTATTTGTTATTAGAATAATATCTCCCCCCATAAGCACTTCCTCCTATTTTCCTTATTTTCGTTTCAGCTTATTCTCACCTATATATTAAAGCAAACATCATGCCAATAAATTATCTAACCCTATCTAACCTTATTATTTCAATATAAATTGATTATTTTGAAATCGTTTTCTTTGATAAATAAATAACTATTTTTCCTTATTTTATGAAATTTATTTCTATTTCAAGAAATTTATTTCATAAAATATTGAACAATGATATAATAAGATATAAGTAATCTGGAGGTGATTTTGTGTCTGAAAAAGATAATTTCTTTAATAAGTACATACTTAATTCTAAAAGTAGTTCTTATAGAAATATGATTAATCTTTGCGATAAGGTAGCTAAGAGTAATGCTAACGTTATGCTGATTGGTGAATCCGGTTCCGGAAAAGATGTAACTGCTAGATACATTCATTATAAAAGCAGACGTAGTGATATGCCTATGGTAACTCTTAATTGTTCTTCTTTTTCTGATAGTCTATTAGAAAGTGAACTCTTTGGTCACGTAAAAGGTGCCTTTACTGGGGCAATAGACGATAAAAAAGGAAAAATTGAAACTTCGAGAGGTGGTACTCTATTTTTAGATGAAATTGGAGAGCTTTCTTTAAAAACTCAAGTAAAACTTCTTAGAACTATTGAAAACAAAAAAGTTGCTAAGGTAGGGTCGAATGAAGAGAGAGAAATTGATTTTAGACTTATTACTGCTACGAATGTTGACATAAACGAAGCTGTATGTTCGAATAAAATACGAGAAGATTTTGCATATAGAATAAGTACTATCGTGATTAGAGTTCCTTCACTAAAAGAAAGAATGGAAGATTTTGACGACTTACTAGATTTTATGCTTAAAAAATCTCAAAAAGAAAATAATATAGAAATAAAAAGAATTGAACCTAAGGTCAAGTCTTTTCTTTACAGCTATGATTACCCTGGTAATTTAAGAGAATTAAAAAATATTATAGACAGAATGGTAGTTCTTTCAGAAAAGGGTGTGATTACAAAGCAAGGTCTCCCAATTGTCCACTCTCTAGGTCAAAATTATAAGTGTGATGATTCAAAAATATATCCTTTAAGAGAGTATCGAGAAATTAAAGAATCTGAATATATTAAAAAAATTCTTGAAAAATATGATTACAATGTTCCCAAATCTTCACAAGTATTGGAAATTAGCGATCGTCAATTATTCAACCTCATAAAAAAATATGATTTAAAATAGATTGTTTAATTGAAATATGATTTGACAATAAAATTTTATTGTTATATATTTAACGTGTAAATGTTTTCCTTTTCGTTTAACAGCTTATTCTCAATTTGCTTGTTTATTGAGTTTCTCAATAAAACGGGAAGGAGAATTTAATGAATTCAAATACAATTAATTTTAAAAAAGTAGTAACTTATGCAGGAGCTTTCATTGCCTTTCTTATTGGTTCTGGATTTGCTACAGGCCAAGAAGTACTTCAATATTTTACATCTTATGGATATTTAGGAGTTGCGGGAGGCTTGGTTACTCTTGTTTTATTATGGTATGTTGGTGTTTCTTTTATAACTGCCGGATTCGATCATGATTTCAAAAAAGGCAGCGATATATTTAACTACTACTGCGGAAAAAAATTAGGGACCTTTTTCGACTATTTCTCAATATTGTTTATTTATCTTTCTTTTATAGTTATGGTTGCAGGTGCAAGTGCAACTTTTAACCAGCATTTTGGTATTCCAAATTTTGTTGGTGGAGTTACAATGGCTGTATTGGCATGCATAACTGTTTTGCTAGGACTAAATAAATTGGTCGACATAATAGGAAAAATAGGACCGACAATAGTTATAATCTCTATAGTTTTAGGTATTGTATCAATTTTTGGAAATTTAGAGGGTTTAAAGGAAGCTGCAGTTTCCATACCTGAAATGGAAATGACTAGAGCTTCTACAAACTGGCTTTTTGCAGCCGGATCCTATGTTGGATTCTGTATGCTTTGGCTTGCAGGTTTTTTAGCATCAATAGGATCTAATGCTGATAATAGAAAAGAATTAGTACTGGGAGCTAGTACTGGAGCTATTGGTTTTTCTATTGCCGTGATTATCGTAGCCTTAGGTTTAATGGCTCATATAAATGATGTTTCCGGAAGTCAAATTCCGGCACTTATTTTAGCGGCAAAAGTTCACCCACTACTTGCTACTCTATTTTCTATAATTATTGTAGCTGGAATTTATACTACAGCTGTTCCATTACTCTGGTCTGTATCTTCTAGATTTGCTGTAGATAAAAGCAAAAAATTTAAATTACTTACTGTATTTTTAGCTTCAATTGGACTTATTGTAGGAACTGGGCTGAATTTTTCCTTGTTAGTTAATATCGTTTATGTAATAAATGGATATGTGGGTATCCTGCTCTTAGGATTAATGTTTGTTAAGAGCATCAGAAATAGGATAGGAAATAAAGATTTTATAGAAAGTCAAAATTCATCAACTATTGAAAATTTAAATTAAATCAAAGGAACCTTCCAAATTAATTTGGAAGG
>DPPH01000228.1:9091-16992 GCA_003539375.1 Clostridiales bacterium | reverse complement strand
TTCCAAATTAATTTGGAAGGTTCTGTTTTACAAATTTATTTTTCAAAAAATCTTACCACTTCTTCAGCCACTTTTTTATTCATACCTTCAGTTTCCAGTAATTCCTCATAGGTTGCTTCTTTTATTTTTTCTACAGACTTGAATTTTTTAAGTAGGTTAAGTTTTCTTTTTTCTCCAACTCCTGGTATATCGTCTAGCTCGGATTTGAAGGCGTTTTTACTTCTTAAATTCTTATGATAGGTTATTGCAAATCTATGGGCTTCGTTTTGTATAGAGGATATAAGTCTGTAAACTTTAGAATTTTTCTTTATTTCAAATTCTTTATTATTATATATTAACCCTCTAGTTGTATGTTTATCGTCTTTTACCATACCGCAAACTGGAATATCTACACCGTAGTTGTAGAGAACTTCTTCAGCAATATTTACCTGCCCTTTTCCACCATCCATAAGAATTAAATCCGGAAGTTTATCAAAGCTTTTACCCTTTATTACCTTTGCTTTTTCTTTAAGACCACGACTTATTCTTCTATCGAGCATTTCTTCCATGCTTTTGTAATCATTTGGCCCATAAACGGTTTTTATTCTAAATCTTCTGTAATCACTTTTTTTAGGCAATCCGTCCATAAATACTACCATTGACCCTACATTCTCTACACCTTGTATATTAGAAATATCAAAGGCTTCTATTCTATCTATACTTTTATCAAAGTCAAGTAGTTTTTCTAGTTCCTCTACTGCTTCTCTAGAATCTTCCGTCTTCTTTTTTATTTTATCAAAGTTTTTGTGAAGTTTTTCGAAGGCATTTTTCCTAACCATTTTTAGGAGCATGTTTTTTTCTCCTTTTAAAGGCACTTTGATTTCAATTTTTCCACCTCTTTTATCTCCCAACCATTTTTCAATTAGTTCTTTATCTGGTATTTCCTCTTGTAGGTATATCTCTCTAGGAACATATACAGAACCAGCATAAAACTGTTTTATAAAGGATTCTATCACTTCTTGTTTCTCTTCTCCATTGTACTGCAGTATGTAATCTTCCTTACCTTGAACTTTACCATTTCTTACAAAGAAAATTTCCACTACTGCTTTATCCTCTCCTAAAGCCATACCTACTACATCTAAATCAACTAGTTTTGTAGATGTCATTTTTTGTTTTTCATTTACATTTCTTATAGATTCAATTTTATCTCTATATTCTGCAGCTAATTCAAATTTCAGCTCTTTAGAGGCTTTCAACATTTTTTCTTCTAAAATTTTAATGATTTTATCTTCTTTGCCGTCTAGTATATCTAAAGCTTCATCAATCATTTTTCTGTAATCTTCTTTGCTTATATTTCCAACACAAGGAGCATCACATCTTTTTATATAATAATTTAAACAGGGTCTTTTTCTTTCATTCCCATTCTTTATATTAATTTTACAGGTTCTTATTTTAAAAATATCCCTTAAGGCTTCTATGGTTTTATTCACTGAATATGTACTTACGTAAGGGCCAAAATATTTATTTTTATCTTTTTGGATTTTTCTCACTTTAATTATTCTAGGAAAATCCTCTCTTACAGTAACTTTAATATAAGGATAGTGTTTATCATCCATTAGTAAAGTATTGTACTTCGGTCTATTTTTCTTTATTAAATTTGACTCTAAAATTAAAGCTTCGATTTCATTATCTGTAATAATGTACTCAAAGCTTTCTATTTTACTTATCATTTTTCCAATTTTTAGTGAGTGTCCTGACGATTGAAAATACTGCTTTACTCTCTTCTTTAAGCTTTTAGCCTTGCCGACGTAAATAATATTTTCCATATCGTCCTTCATCATATATACTCCAGGACTATCGGGAAGTTTTCCTAATTCTTCTTTTATATTAAACATCTAATCACCTTAATAAAATTCCTAACTTCTTTAACTTTATAATAGAATTGTATCTTTTCCTCTTTTTTTTGCTTTTTTTACACCGTTTTTAAGTTTTTTATAGTAATCTTCTAAAGACTCACCTTCATATTCTTCTATAGCACCACTTAGGGTTAGTTCACCTTTTGGTATAGATTTTATATCGGTTCTAAGCTGGCTCTTTATTTTATTAACTACAATTTTTGCAATATCCATAGTTATATTTGGCATTATAATTAAAAATTCATCATTACCAATTCTTCCTAAAATATCTATTTTTCTAATAGATTTTTTCAATACTTCCCCTACTTCTTTGAGTATAGTATCACTAAACTCTATTGAGTATTTATAGTTTAATTCTTCAAATCCATCTATATTCAAAATCCCACAAAGAAAGGGTTCACTATTGTTATTATAATTTTCTATCTTAAATTTTAATTTTTTAATCATAACCTGCTGATTATATACATCTATTAAAGAATCTCTTTTTGATTTACTTTTCAATTCTTTTTCAAGATATTCTATTTCTAACTGTTTTTCCATTAACAGGTCATTGAAATTTTTTTTCAATGAAATATCTTCTATTATTAAATAGAAGCTTTCTTTTTCATTACTAACAACCTGTATTCTCAAATATTTTTCGAATATTTCGAAGTACTGCTCTATAGTCTTGTCTCTAAGGGTAAATGCCACTTCACTAAATATTTTTACCCAATCAAATAAAGACGTTTTTGCTTTTGGAAACACTTCAGAAAATTTTCTATTTATAAATTCATAATCCTGTCTTTCTGCCATTTCACAGAAAGTCTTGTTGCTATCTTCTATAATAAAATTTTCTTCTCCATTTTCTAATACAACCTTACACTTAGCAATTCCTACAGGCAGCTTATTTAATAAGTCCTTGTTTTCTAAAAAAAGTTTTTCCATATCATGTCCCCCCTGATGTTTAAATTATACCCCTTATTTTTTGTATTTTCAATAAAAGTATACCTAAACAAAGAAACCATATTGAAATATATGGTTTCTTTAATATATTAATCTAATGCTTTTTTTAAGAACTCTCCAGTGTAGGATTTTTTATCTTTTATTATCTCCTCGGGAGTTCCTTGAAACACTATTTGTCCACCTTTGTCCCCACCTTCAGGTCCAAGATCTATAAGGTAATCAGCAGTCTTAATTACGTCTAAATTATGTTCTATTACAACTACTGTATTCCCGGCATCTACAAGTTTGCTTAAAACCTCTACAAGTTTGTGAATGTCAGCCATGTGAAGTCCTGTAGTAGGTTCGTCTAAAATATAGAATGTGCTTCCAGTGCTTCTTTTTCCTAATTCCGATGCTAGTTTTATACGCTGAGCCTCTCCACCAGATAATTGAGGAGAAGGTTGTCCCAACTTTAAATAACCCAATCCCACGTCATTCATGGTTTTTAATTTTCTTTTTATTTTTGGAATGTTTTCAAAGAATTCTAAGCCTTCCTCTATAGTCATATCGAGAACATCACTTATAGTTTTACCTTTATATTTCACTTCTAATGTCTCTCTGTTATATCTTTTACCTTTACATACTTCACATTGAACGTAAACATCGGGTAGAAAATGCATCTCTATTTTATTAATTCCATCACCCTTACAAGCTTCACACCTACCACCTTTTACATTAAAGGAAAATCTTCCTTTATTGTATCCTCTAGCCTTGGCTTCTTGAGTCATAGCAAAAACATCTCTTATATCATCAAAAACTTTTGTATATGTAGCAGGATTTGATCTAGGAGTTCTCCCTATAGGAGATTGGTCTATATTTATTATTTTATCTACTTCTTCATATCCGTCTATTTCTTTGTGTTTACCGGGAACAATTCTAGATCTAGGACTTTTACTTTTCAATCCTTTGTACAGTATTTCGTTAACTAATGAACTTTTCCCAGAACCTGAAACCCCTGTAACACAGGTGAATAGTCCTAACGGAAAATTTACATCAATATTCTTTAGATTGTTTTCTTGGGCTCCTTTTACAGTAATATATTTCCCGTTTTTTAATCTTCTTTTTTGTGGAACTGGTATTTTTTTCTTTCCACTTAAATACTGTCCGGTTAAGGAGTTTTCACAGTTTATTATATCTTGTAAGGATCCTTGAGCAACTATTTCACCACCGTGGACCCCGGCTCCAGGTCCAATATCTAATATACAATCTGCACTCTCTATGGTTTCTTCGTCGTGCTCAACAACTATTAGTGTGTTTCCTATATCTGTAAGATTTCTCAATGTTTGTATTAGTCTCTTATTATCTCTTTGGTGTAGGCCTATGCTTGGTTCATCGAGAACGTATAGTACACCGACTAAGCTTGCTCCTATCTGCGTAGCTAATCTAATTCTTTGGGATTCTCCTCCTGATAGGGTCCCTGCACTTCTACTTAAGGTAAGGTATTCTAATCCTACATCTAGAAGAAATTTTACCCTTCCTCTAATCTCATTTACTATCTGTTCAGCTATGAATTTTTTTCTTTCATCGAGAGTTAAACCTGATATAAAGTTATATAATTCTGTTATTGGTAAATCTGTTACTTCAATAATGTTTTTGTCTTCGATAGTTACCGCTAGACTTATAGGATTTAATCTCTGACCATCACATGCTTTGCAAGGTGTTTCATTTATATATCCTTCAATCCAATCTTTAATACTCCTTGAGTTTGTTTCTTTATATCTTCTATTTAAGTTGTTTACAACACCTTCAAAGGGTTTTGATATTACAGTTTTTCCTTTGAATTTGCTGTTAAATTCTATTTCCAGTTTTCTTCTTCCTGTACCGTATAAAAGCTCTTCCATAAAACTATCCGGCGCTTCTTTAATTGGCTTATCTATATCGAAGTCGTGATAATCTGCTAAAGTTTTAAATATTTGATAGTAATATCCATCTCTATCAGTACCGTATGGATCTATGGCTCTCTGTCCTATAGTCAAATCTTTATTTGGAATTACTAAATCTACATCTATATTTTTTTCTACACCTAGACCGTGACAGCTTTCACACATACCAAAAGGATTATTAAAGGAAAACATTCTTGTGGATATTTCTCCTATACTTACACCACAGTCTATGCATGCAAAGTGAGTACTCATTAGAATTTCTTCTCCATCTACAACATCTATTATTACAAGTCCATCAGCAAGTTCCAGACATGTCTCAATAGAGTCAGTTAATCTTCTAGTAATCCCTTCTTTTACTATTAATCTATCTACTACAACCTCTATAGAATGCTTTATATTTTTATCTAAATTAAACTTGTCTTCTATTTCATATTCCTGTCCATCTACTCTGACCCTTACGTATCCTTCTTTTTTAATTCTTTCAAGAAGTTTTTTGTGGGTACCTTTCTGCTCTCTAACTACTGGAGCCAGGAGCCTGATTTTTGTTCTCTCTTCCAGTTCCATTACCTTATCTACTATCTGGTCTAATGACTGAGAAGTTATTTCCTTACCACATTCAGGGCAGTGTGGTGTGCCCACTCTAGCATAAAGTAATCTTAAATAATCATATATTTCTGTTACCGTCCCTACGGTAGATCTTGGATTATTGCTTGTAGTTTTTTGATCTATAGATATAGCTGGAGATAAACCTTCTATATGTTCTACGTTGGGTTTTTCCATCTGTCCTAAAAATTGTCTGGCATAAGAAGATAAGCTCTCTACGTATCTTCTCTGTCCTTCAGCATAAATAGTATCAAAAGCTAAAGATGATTTTCCTGAACCGCTGATTCCAGTAAATACAATCATCTTATCTCTCGGCAGTTCTACATTTATATCCTTTAGATTATGCTCTTTTGCACCTTTAACATATATATTTTTTTTCATAAGTCCTTCCTATTCCTAAAATCTCTTCTTGATTTTCTTAAGTTCATTTATTTCATCTCTATATTTAGCAGCTTTTTCAAATTCTAATTTTGATGCTGCTACCATCATTTTTTCATCTAATTGTTTTATTCTCTTATCAACATCAGCTTTAGAGGATAGTTCTATTTTCTCTCCGTAACTGGCTTCCTCTTCTGCTGCTATTGTAGCCTTCATAACTTCTTTCACATTTTTTATTATTGATTTTGGCTTTATATTGTGTTTTCGGTTATATTCTTCTTGAATTTTTCTTCTTCTGTTAGTTTCGTCTATAGCTCTCTGCATAGATCCAGTTATATTATCACCGTACATTATAACCCTACCATCTAAATTTCTCGCTGCCCTACCTATTGTCTGTATAAGGGCTGTTTCTGATCTCAAAAAACCTTCCTTATCTGCATCCAAAATAGCAATAAGAGAAACTTCCGGCAGGTCTAAACCTTCCCTAAGCAAGTTAATTCCTACCAGGACATCAAATTCTCCCTGTCTTAAATCTCTTATAATTTCCATTCTCTCTAAGGTATCTATATCCGAGTGTAGATATCTTACTTTAATTCCTATTTCCTTATAGTAAGACGTGAGATCTTCAGACATTTTCTTTGTTAATGTAGTAATTAAAACTCTTTGATTTTTATCTGTTACTTTTCTTATTTCTTCAGATAAGTCATCAATTTGCCCTTTAACTGGTCGAACTTGGATTTCAGGATCTATTAATCCAGTAGGCCTTATTATTTGCTCTACTATATTTTCTGAATGTTCTTCTTCATAAGGTCCTGGAGTTGCACTTACAAAGGTTGCAGTATTTATCTTTTCTTCAAATTCATCAAATTTTAGAGGTCTGTTGTCCAGGGCAGATGGAAGTCTAAATCCAAAATCCACTAGAGTCTGTTTCCTTGCCCTATCTCCATTGTACATTCCTCTTATCTGAGGAACAGTCATATGAGATTCATCAATTATAGTAAGGTAGTCATCAGGAAAATAATCAATTAATGTATAGGGTCTCTGTCCTGGTTTAAGATTATTAATGTGTCTTGAATAGTTTTCAATACCAGTACAAAACCCCATCTCTCTCAACATTTCTATATCATATCTAGTCCTTTGCTCAAGTCTCTGAGCTTCTACTAGTTTATCTTCTTTTCTTAGAACCTCAAGTCTTTCTTGTAGTTCTATCTCAATATCTTTTACTGCTCTCTTAATATTTTCATCAGTTGTTGCATAGTGAGATGCAGGGAATATTGATATATGTTTTCTTCTTCCTATCACTTCTCCTGTTAAGGAATTCACTTCTGTAATCCTATCTATTTCATCTCCAAAAAATTCTACTCTAACTGCATTTTCAGAAGACGAAGCAGGAAATATTTCCAAAACGTCACCTCTAACTCTAAAAGTTCCTCTTATAAAGTTAATGTCGTTTCTGCTGTACTGTATCTCTATTAGCTTTTCGATTATTTCGTCTCTATCTTTAATCATACCCGGCCTTAATGAAATCACAAGATTTTCATAATCTATCGGGCTTCCTAAACCGTAAATACAGGATACCGATGCCACAATTATTACATCTCTTCTTTCAAACAAAGATGCTGTAGCAGAGTGTCTAAGCTTGTCTATTTCATCATTTACTGAAGCATCTTTCTCAATATAAGTGTCTGAAGAGGGTACATATGCTTCCGGTTGGTAGTAATCGTAGTAACTTACAAAGTATTCCACAGCATTATCAGGGAAAAAATCCTTGAATTCATTGTACAACTGCCCTGCTAGTGTTTTATTGTGAGCCATAACTAAAGTAGGTTTTTGTACGTTTTGAATTATATTTGCCATAGTAAAAGTTTTTCCTGAACCTGTAACACCTAAGAGTGTTTGAAATTTTTTGTTTTCATTGATACCTTTTGTTAATTTTTCTATTGCTTTCGGCTGATCTCCAGTCGGTACAAAATCAGCTTTTATTTTAAATTCATTCAATATATTTCACCTCTGAACATTCGTTCGTAATCATATTTTATAGTTTCTATACATTTTCGTCAAGTATATAGGGAAATGTTATAAACAATTAATAAGTTATAATTGAAGTTATAAATTTTATAAATTTAGTTTTACTTATAATTACAAAAAATATATAATTGTA
>DPPH01000228.1:530-8851 GCA_003539375.1 Clostridiales bacterium | reverse complement strand
TTATGATTATGATAAAACCAAAAAATCCCTCTTGAAAATTTTTGAAAATTTAGGAGGATTAGATAAATACGTTAAAGAGGGAGAAAAAATATTATTAAAACCTAATCTTTTAATGAAAAAAACTCCAGAAGAAGCTACTACAACCCACCCTATTATAATAAAAGCTCTTGCTGAAATCATTGTAGAAAAAGGAGGAATTGTACTAATTGGAGATAGTCCCGGCGGTCCTTTTATTAAGCCCATGCTAAGTGCCATATATAAGAGCACTGGAATGATTGATGCAGCTAAAACAGAAAATACTTCTCTAAATTATAACTTCCAATCTTTTACTAGAGAGTATGAAGATGGGGTGATACTAAATAATATTCTTCTTACTGATATGATAAATGATGTAGATAAAATAATAAATGTATCTAAATTAAAAACTCACGGTTTTGCGGTTTTTACAGGAGCTGTTAAAAATTTATTCGGTCTTGTCCCAGGAACTAATAAAACTGAGTATCATGTTAAAATGCCTGATATTAATGATTTTTCCGAATCTCTTATAGATATTTGTGAATGTACTAACCCAATTCTTCATATAATGGATGGTATCGATGCAATGGAAGGAGCTGGTCCTTCTGGAGGAAATAAGAAACACTTAGGTATAATTCTTGCTTCTGAAAATCCCCATCATCTTGATCTTACAGCATGCAAGATTATTGGACTAGATCTAGAAGATGTACCTACTTTAAGAAATGCAAAACAACGTAATCTTATAAAAAATTTCAACTTTGAAACTGATATTATTGGAGAGAAATTAGAAGATTTGATTGTTAAAGATTTTAAGAAAGCTCCTGCAAATAGTGGAAATTTAAGAAATATTCCAAAACCAATTATGAATCTATTAATCGATAAGTTAAAGTCAAAACCGGTTTTTAACCAGGATATTTGCATAAGCTGTGGTGATTGTGCAAGAAGCTGTCCTCCTGAAGCTATTGAAATGATTAATAATAAACCCCTAGTTGACTATGATAAATGCATCAGCTGTTTTTGCTGTCAGGAACTTTGTCCTGTAACTGCAATTACTATTAAAAGACCCTTCCTCGCAAGGTTATTGTTTAAATAAAACAAAATTGCTGAATTAACTTCCAGCAATTTTGTTATTTGTTATTCTTTCATCAAGCTTCTTTATCTGCCTTCTTATCATATAACCACTCAGTATTATTGCCAAAACATCAGCTATTGGAAATGCCCAGTAAACGCCCATAAGACCCATATTGAAAATACTTGGTAGCATTAGAATCAAGGGTATTAGAAATAATGTTTGTCTAGACATAGAAACTATTAATGCTGGTTTTGGTTTACCTAAAGCTTGGTACATAGACCCTGCCAGGACCTGAATACCTATTAAAGGCATCATTATAGTTACTATCCTTAAGGCCGGCTTACCTAAGCTTAATAACTCCGGATCCTTATTAAACAACCTGATTATCTGTTCAGGGAACAACTGTACAAAGAAAATACTTATAGTTGCATATATTATTAACCATTTTAATGATACCTTAATAACATCTTTAACCCTATTAAAATTTTCCGCTCCGTAATTGTAACTTGCTATCGGCTGAAATCCCTGCACTATACCAAACATAGGCATTATAGCAAATCTTAATACTCTTTGAATTACTCCATATACGCTAATAGCTATATCCCCACCGTAATATCCAAGAGAATTATTAGCAACTATTGCTAAAAAGCTCCCTGCCACATTTCTCATGAAGGTCGGGAACCCAACGGAAAATATTTCTTTGATATATTCAAAATTAGGTTTTAAATGTCTAGGCATAATTTTATAGTTACTCTTACCACTATAAAAGTAATTCATAACATAAATGAATCCTAAAGTTTGACCTATAATTGTAGCTAGTGCTGCGCCTTTAATTCCGAATCCTAACAACTCAATGAATATAGGATCCATAAAAATATTAAAACCTGTTCCAATCATCATGGAGATCATAGCTACCTTAGCATTTCCTTCCGATCTTATTACATTATTAGAAACCACCTGTATAGTAAGAAAGATACTTCCTAGCAATATAATATTCATATAGTCATAAGCTAATGGAAGAAGGTTTTCTGTAGCCCCAAATAATTGTAGTATCGGATTTAGAAAGTACCTTCCTACAGTAACTAACAGTATACCTATTATTATTATTGAAAGAAATGCATTACCAACTATATGATCTGCCTTTTCTACTTTTTTTGCTCCTAAAGCCCTTGAAGCAGCGCTTGCAGTACCTATTCCAACCATAATCCCAAAAGCTAAAACTATCATCTGTATTGGGAAGGCTATGGCTAATGCTCCTATGGCATCTACCCCAACAAATCTTCCTAAAAAAATTGTATCCACAAGATTGTATAATGCGTTTACAAACATTCCCATTGTTGCAGGAATAGAAAGTTTCTTCAATAATTTACCAATATTCTCTTTACCTAGTGCTTCGCTGTTCTTATTCATATTCTACATCCTTAATTTTATTGTGCAGTAGTAAAGTTTATCACAATACTGCTTAAGGAGCAACTTCGTTAAATAGTCCTCAATTTATGCTTTCTCATCTTCAGCATTTTTTCTGTTATTTATAAATGAAATTATAAAGTATGCTGCTGCTAGTCCAATTGATATATAAATATATTCTATATAATTATTTACAGGACACATTCCCTCTGGAACTGATTTATTCATTATATAAACCTTGTAAAGAGTGTATCCCGAAAAGATAATTGCTATGTAAAAAATTATGTTTTCTAGTTTTTTCATATTACTCCACCTCTATATAAGTATAACCCCTTTATTCGAAAATAAAAAGGTTATTTGTCTCTAACTTGCTTTTGCTTTTTTCATTTTTACAGCACCATGAGGACAATATTGTAAGCATGTACCACACCCGGTGCATTTTTCCTCATCTATCTCAAGAGGTCCGAAAAAGCCCTTTCTTTTCAAAGCCTTTTGAGGACATATTCGTTTGACAGGACAAAATGGTGACCTATCACATGTATTTTGTTTAATGTAAGCTACTTTTTTCTTTGCCATTATTTCCTCCATCATTTTTTATTTATTATATACCCTACAAGGGTATATATCAAGGAATTTCCTGTATAATTTTTCTCAATTAGGATAAATATATAATGGACTATACTATAGAGCTTAGTTTGTCAATATTTAATAGTTTAATCGATGATCTGTGAAAGTCTATCAGACCTTCATCCCTCATGTTTGCCATCTCTCTAGACAAAGATGGCCTGGTAACATTTAGGAAATCTGATAGTTCATTTCTGTTCATATCAAGCATGAAATTTTTAGATTTAGTTTTTTTATACTGATCTAGTAAATAGTATGCTATTTTCTGTCTAATACTTTTTACAGATAAATACTCTATGGTTTTGTTTAAATTTATGGCTTTTTTAGATATTATTTTTATCATGTTTAAGGTTAACATTCTATGACCGCGACATAAGTTGGTACAAGTATTTGTTATTTTTTCAGGAGGCATAAACATTACAGTAGAATTTTTAGCTACTTGAACCTGGGCAGGCCATTTTCTTTTATCAGAGAAGGATGCGATTTCTCCGAAAAGTTGTCCCGGATGAACCTGCTTTAAAAGAACCCTTGTTCCATCAAATTTTTCTTTATAAAGCATAAGTTTACCTTCAAGAAGGATTCCGAAATTTTTAATATCGTCACCTTCTAAGGCTATAATTTCATCTTTTTGATATTGCTTTATATTAGGTCGCAAACAAAAAAACATGTTTTCTAATTCTGAAAATGTTATATCTTTAAATAAGTCTACTTTTTCTAAAGTAGAAGACCATTTTTCATACATAAAAAATTTAACTCCTTTCGTAACATTTGTTACCGATTAACTGTTTTTATTATACTATACTAATATTAAATAAACAACAAAAATTTAGTGAGGTGAATAATTTGATTCAAAAAGAATTTAATTTTAGCGATGGAGATAGTAAGTTAATTGAGAAGATAATAAGTGATGGTAATGTTGATTTAAACCATATGATTTTTCCTAAAGGTGAAGGACTACCTGTACATAATGCTAACTCAAATGTATATATGATAGTATTAAGAGGTACTTTAACTATTACACTAGGAAATCAAGAACCTTATAAGTACAACAGCGGCAAAATATTAAACATTCCTTACAGTACCAAAATGGATGTAAGAAACGAAGACGATGAAGTTTTAGAAATATTTGTCGTTAAAGCTCCAAGTCCATTTAATTATAAAGAATAAAAAATATTAGGAGGTAATTATTAAATGAGTATGTTTTGTTATCAGTGTCAAGAAACAGCTAAAAATCAAGGCTGTACAGTAGTTGGTGTTTGTGGTAAAAAAGAAGATGTTGCGAATATTCAAGATTTGCTTATCTACACAACTAAAGGTATATCAGAAATTGTAAAAAAAGGTAATTTAGACGTTAAAGAACTTGGCGGATTAAATCACGAAATGCTTACAAGTTTATTTATGACTATTACTAATGCAAACTTCGATAGAGAAGCTATAGAAAACCAAATAAGAAAGATGATTTCTTATAGAGATGAACTATTAAAAGATTTAAATTTAGAAAATTTGCATGATTCTGCAACTTTTAAAGTATCTACTAGTGAAGAAATGGAAGAAAAAGCTAATAGCGACGAAGTTGGTGTATTAGCTACAGAAAATGAAGATGTAAGATCATTAAGAGAACTTATTACATACGGATTAAAGGGTATGGCGGCTTATGCTGACCATGCATTAAACATAGGAAAAGAAGATCCTGAAATATATGAATTTGTTTATGAAGCACTAGCTAAAAGTTTAGATGATACATTATCTGCAGATGATCTTGTAGCTCTTACTTTAAAAACTGGAGAGTACGGTGTTAAGGCTATGGCTCTACTAGATGAAGCTAATACTTCAAAATACGGAAATCCTGAAATTACAGAAGTGAATATTGGAGTTAGAAACAACCCTGCAATATTAATATCAGGACATGATTTAGTTGACTTAGAAATGCTTTTAGAACAAACTAAAGGAACTGGTGTGGATGTTTATACTCACGGTGAAATGTTACCTGGTCACTATTATCCAGCATTCAAAAAATATGATAATTTTGTAGGAAACTATGGTGGTTCATGGTGGAAACAAACTACAGAATTTAAAACATTTAACGGACCTATCCTATTCACAACTAACTGTATAGTTCCTCCAAAATCCGATGAGGTTCAAAGCAGAATATATACTACAGGTTCAGCAGGTTTTCCTGGATGCGACCATATAGTACCTGACGAAAAGGGTCATAAGGATTTCTCAAAAATTATAGAACATGCTAAGAATTTAGATGCTCCTGAAGAAATCGAAACAGGAAAAATTGTAGGTGGATTTGCACATAATCAAGTTGTTGAATTAGCTGATAAAGTGGTAGATGCTGTTAAATCTGGAGCAATTAAGAAATTCTTCGTAATGGCTGGTTGCGATGGAAGAATGAAATCTAGAGAATACTACACAGAATTCGCAGAAAAATTACCAGAAGATACTGTGATATTAACAGCTGGATGCGCAAAATACAGATACAACAAGCTTAATTTAGGAGACATAGGTGGAATCCCTAGAGTTCTAGATGCTGGTCAGTGTAATGATTCATATTCATTAGCTGTAATTGCTCTAAAACTTAAAGAAATCTTCGAATTAAATGACATAAACGATCTTCCAATTGCTTACAACATAGCTTGGTACGAACAAAAAGCTGTTATAGTTCTATTAGCTCTATTATACTTAGGTGTTAAAGATATTCACTTAGGACCAACATTACCTGCATTCTTATCAGAAAATGTAGCTAATGTATTAGTAGACAAATTTGGAATAGCTGGAATTGGAACAGTAGAAGATGATCTAAAATTATTCTTAGGATAATATAAATTAGAAATTAATTTTGTATTAAACAAACCGCACTTTTAAAGTGCGGTTTTAATTTTTTGAATTTTGTTTTTTATTATTTAAGTTCTGCTTTTTTTATTATGCTATCTAGTTCTACTTTTTCCCTATCTTTTAGAGGAAGAAGGGGTTTTCTAGTAAAGCCTCCTTCAAAGCCTAACTCGTCACATACATATTTCAAGCCCGCTATTCCGTAACCACCTGTAACAGCGGAGTTCACTGGGTACATTTTTTTGTAAAGCTCTAAAGATTCTTCATTTTTACCTTCTTCAAATAGTTTTTGAACTTCTATACATTCATCAGGACAGCAATTTGCAAGAGCCATTACAGAAGCTTTTACCCCTACAGCTAAGGCAGGATACCACGCTGCAGCTGTTCCAACGAGGAGATTAAATTCCTGGTCTAATCCGGCATTCATAAACTGTATCAACTGTTTTACATCTCCTGAACTATCTTTCATACCAATTATATTCTTATGTTTGCTTAATTCACTAACCACTTTAGGTGATATATTGATATGAGTAAATTTAGTTACATTATATATTAATATAGGAATTTCTGTATTATCTGCTACTTCTTTAAAGTAAGCAAGTTGAGCTTCGTCACCCATTTTTCCACCGTAGTAATTAGGTGTCAACAGTAAAGCACAGTCTGCACCAAGTTTAGCAGCCTTATTTGTTAATTCTATTGTCATTTCTGTAGATTCCAATCCTGTACCTACCATGACTATTTTATCATCATCTGTATTTTCAACAGCTAATTTTATAAGTTCAAGCTTTTCTTCTTCCCTTAAATAAGCTGTCTCTCCATTTGATCCTAAAACAAGCACTCCTGCTAAGTCCTTACTGTTCCATTTTTTTATATTGGTAGAAAATTTCTCGTAATCTACTTCATCATTTTCCTTAAATGGAGTGATTACTGGTGGTATGACTCCTTTAATTTCAAAATACGACATATTATTTAACCCTCTCTAAAGTTCTTTCTATAGCCGCTAGGGTAGAAGCTATTACGTGCTTGTCAATATTACCCATATGTCCTAGTCTGAATAATTTTCCTGCATAGGCTCCTAATCCTCCAGCAACTACTACGCCCTCTTCAGCAAGAACTTTTCTAAATTCTCCATCTTCTATACCTTCAGGATAAAGTACATTGGATAATGTTACTGCTCTACATTCTTCTTTTGCCAATATATCAAAACCCATTTCTAATAATTTTCCTTGAACGTATTTGGCATCTTTAATATGTCTTTCATATCTCTCTTCTACGCCTTCTTCTTTAATTAGTCTTACAGATTCTTTAAGAGCCCATATTAGATTTATTGGAGGGGTACCAAAGTATTTTGATGGATCGTTCATAATAGGCATCCACTTATGGAAATCTACAAAGTATTCTCTTATAGTTCCAAGTTCTTCTCTTCTTTTTAAAGCTTTTTTTCCAGCAAATAATATTGCTAGACCAGGTGCTACTCCAAAAGCTTTTTGACTACCTGTAAATAATATATCTATATTGTAATCATCAACATATTCTTTTTCTCCAGCTGTTGCACAAACTCCATCAACTATGTAAATTGTATCTTCAAATTTCTTAAGTACTTCTCCAATTTCCTTAACTGGTGCAACTACTCCCGTTGAAGTATCCACATGTGTTACAGTTATTGCTGCATAATTTTTTTCTTTAAGTTTCTCTTCTATTTCTTCCGGAGTTACTGCATCTCCCCACTCTGCTGAAAGAACATCAACATTTAAATTCTTTCTTTCACATATTTCTATGTATCTGTCACCAAAATATCCGTTGGAAACTATTAATACATTATCACCATCTTTAGTTACATTAGCTATAGCCATTTCCATTGCCATAGTTCCTGAACCGGCTAAAACAAATCCTTCGCCATCAACTTTAAACATATCTTTTAAATCGATAATTAAGTCTTTGTAATCCTGCATGAATTCAGGATCCTTAAAAGAGACTGTTTCTCTTCCCATTTGATCTTGGATGCTTCTTACTACTGGTGTTGGTCCTGGTATCATTACTAGTTTGTTATTTTTCATAATTTGTTCCTCCTCTTATATTTGTTTTGAAATTTCACTATTATGAGTTTAACGTTTTCTCACTTTTTAAAAATTTCAAGTATATTTTTGATATACTTATTATCAATATTTACATTTTATCATTATTGGTATACTTATTTCAACATACCTATTATAATAAGTTTATAAGATATTTAGACTAATAAACAGTTTAATTTGATAATGTGCACTATTTGCTTTTAAAGTGCATTATTAAATATTATATTAAAGAACTGCGGCTCCCAGCACTCCGGAAATAACTATGGCTAGTATAGGATGAGTCTTAGTTT
>DPPH01000228.1:0-305 GCA_003539375.1 Clostridiales bacterium | reverse complement strand
GGATGAGTCTTAGTTTTATTTATTATTATAAATATACCTAAGGCTATTAGAAGGGTTTGTAAATTAAAGATAGCTGTTTTTCCAACTGTAAAAGCAGAAGCCAGTATTAGACCTACAAGTGCAGGTCTTAATCCGGAAAAGATATCCTTAATTAGTTTAGAATCTTTAAATTTTTCAACATATTTAGATAAAAACATAACTATAATAGCCGGAAACAGTATAACTCCAAAGGTATTTACAGCAGATCCTAATACTCCACCCATTTGAAAGCCGATAAATGTAGCACTGTTTACTGCTATAGGCCC
>DPPH01000275.1 GCA_003539375.1 Clostridiales bacterium | reverse complement strand
TACTTCAAAATAAAACCAGTATGATCCCCAAAATTGTACTGGTTAATTGTATTTTCGAATGTATAGTGTTAATATTATAAAATGAAATTAAATTTTTGATTAGAAAGGAACATAGATGATGCTTTAAAAAATCTATATTGAAATAATGATAAATTATAAATTATCATCAAAAAAGCTATAAGAAGTAGAAGCAAATGAAGTATTTGTATCTAATAATACTAATAATATTGAGTGTATTTATGATTTTTAAACCAACTCTTTTATGGAAAATAGAACATTTTCTTTCAGTTAAGAATGGAGAGCCGACTGACTTATATATTACATTAATGAGAATTGGAGGAACTTTTTTTCTGATATCTTCTGTTGTGATGGTATTTTTATTTTGGCTCAAATAACTAAAGTGAAAATCTAAGTAGAACAATAAAAAAATTCGAGAAAGATAAAAGGTAAGTTAATATATGCTTTAAAATAACATATAGATAATAAGCTTAAACTCATAAGGAGAACAAAAATATGATTATAAATGAAGGTAGAAATACAACAAGTGTAAATGAAGAAAATGCCTATATATCTAAAGAAAAAGAATCACATCATCCTTTTCATTCATGCCGTAGATACTTTGCTAGAATGCTTGATATATCTATATATACTATTCTTTGGCTAAGTTTTATTGGATTTACCTTTCATGTGAATATAATTGGAAGAAGTAGTATATTTAACTTATTAGATTCCTTTATAGCATTAGTTATAATGTTATTTTTAGAACCATTATGGCTGCATTTCTTTAGAACTACACCAGGGAAAGCAATCTTTGGAATTAGATTAGAAGACTTGAATGGTAAAAAACTTTCATATAGCCAAGGTTTGGAGAGAACAGCAGGAGTAATAGTTTCTGGATTAGGATTTAATATCCCTATTTACAGCCTTATTCGTCTTTTGAAAAGCTATAATCTTTGTATAGATAAGAAAACTCAGCCATGGAATGAATCAACTTCTTATATTATAAAGGATACAAAACTATATAGAACCTTTGTATATATAGGAACATCTATAGCTATATTCGCTATTCTCTTTACTATAGTTTCTGCACAAAAACTACCTCCTAATCGAAACGATTTAACCGTTGAAGAATTTGTTGAGAATTATAACTATTATGCTAATTATTTTGATATTGACTTTGGAAATAAATACTTAAATGAAAAGGGGAAATGGTCAAAAAGAGAAGTTTATGGGGGAGCACATATTACCATAAGTAGAACAAATAAGCCGGAATACAATTTTATGACAGAAAATGGATACGTAACTGGAGTTTCTTTTGAAGTCGAAAGAATAAATAATGAAAACTGGATCAGCTCATATAATACACAAATGATTTTATCTTCCCTTGCATTTATTAATGCTCAAGAAGAAATAGGAATATTTTCAAATGTTACCAATAAAGTGGTAGAAGAAATAGAAAAAAACAGTTTTGAAGATATTAATTTTGAAGAAGCTGGTGTTGTTATTACCAGTAATATTGAATACTCAGGTTACAAGGATTTCAGTACTCATTATCTTATACCGGAAGAAAATACCAGTGAAAATTTTTTTGCTTTGAATTTTTCAATTGAAAAGCAAAGTATCAAATAAGTACACTGCTTAAGTATGGAGAATAAAAATATGATTAAAAGAGGTATAAAATGAAAAATCAAAAGAAAAAATTAATAGTAGTAATATGTTTTTTTCTCGTTATAGGTATGACTTGGTTCTTTGATACAGATAGGCATATAAGAGATAATATTATCGCTATTGATAAAGTAGATAGTATACATATTATTACTGAAGATAAAACAGTATCCTACCCTTTTGATGAAAAATTAATTAATCTTGTATCATACGGTGGCTTTGTAGTTAAAGTAGATAATTTCTTTGTTGAACTTTTTACTCCTTACAGCAATAAATTAAGAAAAGTTGATATGAGTATTAGATATAACAAAGGTGAAGATACGATTGCTACCGCCGATGTTTTTAAATCTAATGAAAATACAGAAGAATATATTTTGTATATGAATAATGTTTATTGGACAACAAATTCAAAACTTGTAGGTTTATTAGAGTTGATGGAGTCTCAATAAGAGAGGAAGGTAAATTTTATGAATCATGTTTTATTCAGTACTATTTTTAATATCGGTGTTGTACTTTTTATTAGCTTAATACTTATAAGAAAAAACTATTATGTTAGAGGTTTGAAAATATTTATATTTTTATTTATCATCGGACAGGTTTTAGGATATGGCTTAGGAGTTGATATTTTAAAATCAGTAATTCCTTCTTCTTCTAATCCAAAAAGTGGGGTTTCATACCAAATAATTACTAGCACTATTTTGCCACTACTTTTGGCTTTTATAGCAAAAGATATTTTAAATCAAAGGGAAGAATTAAAATATAGTTTTTTTATAAAAATGATGTTGTTAACCCTAATCTTGATAGGACTATTACAGCTTATGGAGTTGCCTAAAGTTCTAGATTATATCTTATTAGTCTTAGCTATATTATTAGGTTCTGTAGGGTTTTTAAAAAAATTCAAAAGCAGTGATGATTAATTTTACCATTTACTATCATTGAAGAAAGGGGAACATATTTGGGCAAAGATAATAAAAATTCACTAAAATATTTAGGAGTTATATTCATAGGTGTGTTATTGACATATGAGCTTCCACATGAATCCTATTCTATAATTGAATATATAATACCACCTATAAAAAATAATAATAGTGTTATTTACCTTTCAGGATTAATACCATTAATATTATTTATTGTTGGGATTAAGGGTTTATTTAAGCTTGAAAGATTTAAGAATAAAAGTAAATTGCTAATCTTTATAGCAGTACTAGTAATTGTTATTCCTTTAATGAGATGGACACTGGACTTTAGCAGAACTAGCTATCACTGGATAAAAGATGATGGCTTGAAAGCCATAGATATTGAAGATTCAAATATTAGTTTAAATGGCTCAGACAGTAAAATAGCCTTGAGAGTAAATATAGAATTAAAAGATTATAGTA
>DPPH01000048.1:1584-4948 GCA_003539375.1 Clostridiales bacterium | reverse complement strand
CAATCAAACAGGAAAGAGTTAAAGAAGATGCAAATAAAAGAAAAGGTAAAGTTTCCTTAGAAGATCTATTCGATCAAATAAAGGATGGAGAAGTTAAGGATTTAAATATTGTAATAAAAGCAGATGTTAGAGGATCAATTGAAGCTGTTAAACAATCTTTAGAAAAGCTAAGTATAGAAGAAGTTAAGGTTAATGTCATCCATAGTGGTGTAGGTGGTATAAATGAAAACGACGTTATGCTGGCTTCTGCATCAAATGCAATAATAATAGGTTTTAATGTTAGACCTACTAACCAGGCTATTGAGTTGTCAAAATCTGAAGAAGTAGAAATTAAAACTTATAGAATAATATACAATGCCATTGAAGACATAGAAGCTGCAGTTAAAGGTATGCTTGAACCTAAATTCGAAGAAGTTATGTTGGGGAGAGCTGTTGTTAGAGACATATTTAAAGTTCCTAATGCAGGTACAGTAGCAGGAATATATGTACAACAGGGAAAAATAACAAGAAATTCTCAAATTAGATTACTTAGAAATAATGTTGTAGTACATGAAGGTGAAATTTCATCATTAAAAAGGTATAAAGATGATGTTAAAGAAGTAAATAATGGATATGAAGGTGGATTAAGTATTCACAACTACAATGATGTTAAGAAAGGCGATGTTTTAGAAGCATTTATAATTGAAGAAGTAGAAAAGTAGGTGTCAACAAATGAAGAAGAAAAGATTATATAGGTTAACTGAAGAAATAAAAAGAGATCTCAGTTTAATTATTAAAAAGAAACTAAATGATCCTAGAATAAGTGAACATCTTACGATTTCTCACGTAGACGTAACAGAGGATCTAAAATTTGCAAAAATATACATATCATCAATAGAAACAACGGGAGATAGAAACCTTTATGTTGATATATTAAATAAGGCAAAAGGTTTTTTGAGAACTGAATTAAGTAAAGTTTTGAAAACTAGAAGTACTCCCGAACTTAAATTTTACGTTGATGAAACTATTGAAAACGGTGTGAGAATTAACAAACTATTAAATGAGTTAAAAGATTCAGAGGTAAAAAATGATTAATAGCAAAAATCTAAAAAAACTAGATGAATTTGTTGAAAAATCAAATAAAATTGCTGTAGTGGCCCATGCTGATCCTGACGGTGATAGCATAGGGTCTATTATGGCTTTAAGGGAAATACTAAAAACTAAAGGGAAAGATGTTGATTTTTTTATAAATGGTGAAATCCCTTTTAATTATAAATTTATAAAAGACTTAGACAAAGCTTCATTAACTTATAAAGAGAAAAAGTATGATTTATTTTTTGCCTTAGATTCATCTGATGAAGAGAGATTGGCCGATAAAGTTGATATCATGAAAAACTCTAAAAAAACTATATGTATTGACCACCATAAGACAAATAATGGATATTGTAACCTTAATATAATAGAACCTGACTTTAGCTCTACAGGAGAGATAATATATGAAATATTTAAAACTTTAAAATATGAAATAAATGAAAGAGCAGCTGAAAATATTTTCATAGCTATTATTACAGATACTGGAAAATTCATATATGATAATGCAGGATATAAAACCTTTGAGAATGTAAGCGACCTACTTAAATTAAATATTGATAAAAACGAAATCGTTAAAAACTTATATAGTAGTGAACCAAAGAATATTTTCAAATTAAAAGCCGATGTTTTTAATTCAACAGAGTTTTTTATGGAGGATAAAGTTGCATTATCTTGTCTATTTAAAGAAAATTTAAAGAAATACAATTTAAGTTTAAAAGATATCGATGGGCTTGTAGAGAGACTTAGGGATATAGAAAACGTTGAAATATCAATTTTGATAAAAGAACTAGACCATAAGACATATAAAATCAGCATGAGATCTTTAGGTAATTCAGATATATCTAAAGTATGTGAAATTTTTGGTGGTGGTGGTCATAAAAATGCTGCCGGATTTAAAATTGATAATATTGAATTTGCAACACTTAAAAAACTCATATTAGAGGAAGTAGAAAAAAATGCCTTATAATGGAGTAATTAATGTACTTAAACCTACGGGAATGACTTCTCATGATGTAGTAAATAAAATAAGAAAAATAACAGGACAAAAAAAAGTAGGACATACAGGCACTTTAGATCCTGATGTAGCTGGAGTACTTCCAATATGTGTTGGAAAGGCTACTAGGATATCTAGTTTTTTGATGGAGGGCAATAAGACGTATATTTCTGAATGCGTACTGGGAATCCTTACTGACACATTAGATATGTACGGTGAAGTATTAGAAAAAGATAATAAAATTAGCTTTAGTTATCAAGAAGTTTCAGAAGCTTTAAATAAAGCAAAAAATTTAAAAAAACAAGTACCACCCATGTATTCAGCAGTGAGATATAATGGAAAAAAACTATATGAATATGCTAGAAAAAACCTAAATGTTGACGTCAAAGAAAGAGACATAAATATATTGGACTTGAAATTAAAAAAATATGAAAATCAAAAAATTATATTTCAAGCAGAAGTATCAAAAGGTACTTATATGAGAGTTCTGTGCAATGATATAGGGAAAATTTTAGGCACTAAAGGTACCATGGGTAAGCTCATAAGAATTGAGTCAAAAGGATTAAAAATTGAAAACAGTTATACACTAGAAGAGTTAGAGGAAAAAGCCTTAAATAATGAGCTAAGGGCCTGTATTTTACCAATTGAAACTGCCTTGAAGTTAGAATCAGTAAATATTTCTATAGAAGATGGCAAAAAAATAAAAAATGGAGTATTTATTAATATTCCTGATGAAAAAAGAACTATTGAATATCCCTTCTATGTTTTTTCAAATGATAAACTTTTAGGATTAGGTGAGATTAGAGATAATAAGCTTAAATTAAAAAAACAACTATGTTAGGTGATTTAAATGAATGATAAAATTGTAGCAGCAATAGGAAATTTTGATGGTGTTCACATAGGACATGATAAAATAATAAAAAAATGTATTGATTTAGGGAATAAAAAAAATATTCCTAAACATATCATAACTTTTGATTATAGTGATTCTTTTTTTAAAAAGATAGAAAAAAGATCTAAAAAAATTTATGGTGAAGTTGGAAAAACAAAAATGCTTAATTACTATAATATTGATGGCATAATAAAGGTAAAACTTACTAAGGAAATATCAAATATGGAACCTGAAGAATTTGTTAAAAGTTTCCTTGTAGATACTTATAATATAGATCATATTGTAGCTGGTTACAATTTTCATTTTGGATATAAAGCAAGAGGAGATATAGATTTACTAAAAGAACTAGGCAAAAAGTATAATTTTGGTGTTGAAATAATAGATGAAGTTTTATATAGAAAAAAAGA
>DPPH01000048.1:0-1270 GCA_003539375.1 Clostridiales bacterium | reverse complement strand
CTACACAATATTTTTGAAAGAACACGAAGTAATTGAAAGAAGTGCAGAAAAAATATTAATAAAAAAAGGTGACTTTGCATATCCAAAAGAAGGCTTTTATAAAATACAAAATAGCAATACAGTTAATGTTAAAAATGAGAATGGTGAAATGCTTTTTAACTTCAATAAAGCATTTAAGGATAATGAAATTATATTTAAGAACTAAGTTTACAAAAAAAAGTAAATATGTTAAAATACAATAGTAATTTTAGCATTTACTATGTTTATCGAGTCCTCAACGATTTGCAAAGTAAATGGTGAATAAATAAAAATGGAGGTATTAGAATGACTTTAACTAAAGAAAAGAAATCAGAAATAATTAACGAGTACAAAATTAATGAAGGTGATACTGGATCACCAGAGGTTCAGATAGCGATTCTTACATATAGAATTAATTCTCTAACTGAACATTTAAAAGAAAACAAAAAAGACCATCACTCAAGAAGAGGTTTATTGAGAATGGTTGGTAAAAGAAGAGGTTTATTGAAGTACTTAAAGAACAAAGACATTGAAAGATACAGGACTTTAATTGAAAAACTTGGATTGAGGAGATAAATAGAGCGGCTTTGACCGCTCTCTTGTTTATAAAAGAGGAGGAAAAAATGGAAAAAATTTATAAATATGATTTGGCCGGAAGAGAACTTGAAGTGACTTTCGGTAAAGTTGCTGAACAGGCTAATGGGTCTTGTTTAGTAAAATATGGGGAAACCATTGTACTGGTTACAGCAACTATGTCAAGCAGCCCTAGAGAAGGTATGAATTTCTTTCCTTTGAGTGTAGATTACGAAGAAAAACTATATTCTGTAGGAAAAATACCAGGAGGATTCATTAAAAGAGAAGGTCGACCTAGCGAAAAAGCAATACTAACATCTAGATTAATTGACAGACCACTAAGACCATTATTCCAAGATGGAATAAGAAACGATGTTCAAATAATTGTAACGGTATTATCTGTAGAACAAGACTGTTCACCGGAAATAGCGGGAATGATTGGTTCATCTTTGGCATTATCAGTTTCAGATATTCCCTTTAACGGGCCAACTGGATCAGTTTCAGTAGGATATGTAGATGGAGAATATGTAATTAACCCAACAGTTGAAGAAAAAGAAAAATCAAACTTAGATTTAACTGTTGCAGGTACAGAAGAAGCTATTATGATGGTTGAAGCAGGTGGAGAAGAAGTAAGCGAAGATATCATGTTAGATGGTATTTTATTTGCCCACGAAGAAAT
>DPPH01000225.1:2447-3364 GCA_003539375.1 Clostridiales bacterium | reverse complement strand
TTCATCTTCTGCCTGTTCCACTAATACTCCATATTCTTTTCCCTTGCCAGCTAGGTATGTAAAAACACCGGTAGCCGGGGACATGGGGTAGGAACCTACAAAGTTACATCCCCCTGCTAAAGCTCCAATGCCTACTGCTTCAGTTCCACTAATATTTTTACAGTTTTCAATACTTCCTCTCTTTATATTAAATAAATCTGTATGTTTCTGACCTTCATCAAATCCAATTGATAATGCTTCTTTGTTTTTTTCTACTATGTCTTCGCTCTTGTCCCCGAAGAATTCTGAGATTTTTTGATTTCCTTCTTCTTTTTCATGCTCCATCATTCCCAAAAGGAATCCAAAAATTATAGTATTTTTAAATAGTTTGTTTCCTGCTTCCTTAGCCATTTCATCTAAGTCTACTACATTTAATTTGCTTTTTTTCTTCTTAATTATCTCATCATCTTTGTATTTTTCACTTCCGAAAATTACAGTGTTTTCATTTACCCTTTCCTCTAATCTGTATAATGCATTGTTGTTTAGTAAGAATAATACATCTATATTCTTTTGAAAGGCATAAACCTTATTTTCAGAGATTCTTATTTCTGTAGTGTTGTTCCCGCCTCTTACTCTGCTCATTACTTCTTTTGTTGCAAAGTAATAGTAGTATTTTGAAACTACATCTGTAATTAATTTTTCAATTGTTTTAAGTCCTTCGCCTGCTTCTCCTGATAAAACTATATTTACAGTCTTTCCCATAAAACACCATCCTTTATTTTTTTGCACTCATTTTATTAATACACAGATATGCTTTTTTTATTCTTATTTTATTAAATATTTCTTTTTATAACAAAAGTTTAAATAAAGATAAGCTTAATATTCAGATGAACTGTACATAATCTGGAGAATATTAAGAACCATTCGAAAATAGAACT
>DPPH01000225.1:0-2184 GCA_003539375.1 Clostridiales bacterium | reverse complement strand
AACTCCCTACGGTCAAACATTTCGTTCTTACAATTTTCTCATTTGTTCTATATTCTCAACATATTATTCCCAAGTCATCTTCACATTTAAGCTTTATCTTATACTTTAAAATTGTATTCAACAAAATACTATGTATTCTTCTTTTACAATCAAATGTTTAAATAAAGACAATTCTTGGTATATGATATTAATTGAGACTACATTGGAAGTAATTCGCTTAGAAAGTCAGAATAAATGAAAAAAATGTTTTGGTCGAACCCAACCGTAGGGAATTTGAGGCCAATTTTTTGAATTTTTCTTGACTTACTCGAATTTCTGACACGTAGTTGAAATAATATCATATTCTTAAATTTATTCTTTACAGGCTGATGGTTTACATTTTAATAAAATAATCAGCCTTTCCTTTATCTTTTACCTTATATAAAATTTGATCGGACTTAGCCATAAGTTCTTCTACAGTCTGGCCGTCTCTAGGATAAAAAGACACTCCCATACTGCAGGTAACATCAAGTTTAATGCTCTTATCTTTAATTTCATCTTCTATACGGTACTCAGATGAACATTTCTCAAATAATCTCTTTATAAAGTAAGAGGCATTTTTCTCATTTTTTATGTCGTGAAGGTAGATTAAAAATTCATCCCCTCCTGTCCTTATTAGAAGATCTTCTTCTCTAAGTTCTTTTTTTATCCTCATGGAGAAATATTTAAGTACTTGATCTCCGACTCTATGGCCGTAAGTATCATTAATCTTTTTAAAATCGTCTATATCTACTACAGCAATACAACTTTTAAGATTCCTGTCATTAGACTCATTTAATTTATCAGGTAAAATATCATCTAAAGCATTTCTGTTAAAAGCTCTTGTTAGAGGGTCTCTGTTAGCCTTAGTTTTTAACACTTCTTCTTTTTCTTTTTTTTCTGTGATATCATCAACTACTATGTTTACACCTATTATCTTTCCATAGTCCTTATTGGGTTTCATATGTATCCTCAGCCAAGAATTTTTCCCCCATATACTTCGATATCCCATTTCAAAAGAAATCTCTCTATCTTTATTTATTGATTCTTTGAGTTTGTCTGAAAATCCCCTTTCTATTAAAGGTTGGAAATTTAGCAAATTAATGTTTTTTGTTTCTTCATAGGATTCTGATCCCAAAATATCTAAAATCTTTTTGTTTGCATACATAACTTCACCTTCAATATTGCAAGATATAAAACCTACTGGTGCATGTTCTGCCAACATGTAAAATCTCCTTTGACTTAATTTAAGGGATTTTTCCATCCTTGTTTTTTCTATAAAAAGTCCCAGTTGAGACATAAATATTTTAAGGAGATCTTTATTTCTTAATGTTTTGCCTTTTTTAAAAATTAGTGTGAAATCTCCTAGGGTTTTATCTTCCTTTCTTATTTTTGCTACTACCACTTCTCCTATATCAAATATTTTTTCCAATCTTTTAACAGCTTCTTTTTCTATAACTTTACCCGTCAAATTGTGCAGGTTATTAAAAGTGGTTAATTCTCTACCCTTAGTCTTTTCTTCTCTATCAGAATCATAACCCCATCTATTACCTATTATATTTATGCCCAAGATACTAATAGCTTTTTTAATGTTCTCTGTTAACCCTGTTAATGCAACCGTTGTAAATTCTTGTCCATTTTTTTCGAAAAGATTTAAAGCTGTATAGTCAGCTCCCGAAACAGTATGAGCAAATTCTGCAATTTTATCATAATCTATGTGATTCCCCATATTTTCTATAAAATACTTTGAGATTTCCTGCAGTTTTTTTTCAAAAGTCTTATTGGAAAATACAGTAACAAAATAGCCCTTTTCTAGAGAGTAAGCCTTAATAAAATAATGTTTGCTAAATTCTTCTGAAAATTCTTCGAATTCAACTATTTTTTCTTCTATAACCACATCTTTATATTTTTCAATCCATTTTTTTGCGAATTCTTTTTTCTCAGCAATATCTTCGACAAACCTTTTATTTATTATTTCTTCTTTTTTTAACCCTGTAAGATTCTCAAAAGATTTATTTACATCCAAAAAGATATAGTCTACCATATCACCCTTATCGTTAAACACTGCTTTATGATAAGCAAAAGCACACTCTACATTATCTAGAGCTTCTTTATATAAATTGCTTTTCATATAATCCTTCCCCACTTTTCTAATCAATTTTATTA
>DPPH01000131.1 GCA_003539375.1 Clostridiales bacterium | reverse complement strand
CAGTCCCCCTGTGTTAATCAGTCCATTTTTCAATCTTTATAATAACGTCTTTTTCTAATAATTTATCACTGTTTTCTAAAAACTTTTTAAAGGTTTCAATCCCTTGAGAAAATGCCTCTTCCTCAGATTCTGTTATTACACTTCTTCCAAATTTACTCAAATTTGATGACTCTTCATTGTTTTTATTATTTTCATTTTCGTAATCAAAAGACCTTAATGATATTTTGTAATGAGGGCTAAGATTTTTCTTTATCTCAATTTTTAAACTATCATTATCATTTTCAAATTCTTTTATTCTATAGGGTACAAGCATTTCGCCCTCTGTTCTTATTATTAATGGTTGATTTTTTGTTTGTAATATTTTGTTTAAGCTGTCGTCATTATCATAAAACCACATATTTTCATAAGGCTTTATTTTCTCCTGTAATTTTTTAAATTCTTCAATAATTTCTTCTCTTTCTCTCCAGTCAATCTGAATTAATTCCCTTTCTTTCCCCGTTTCACCACAATTTTTGCATGCAAATGTATGGAAAAAGATAAAAGGAACCCAACATATAAAAAAACCATAGGGTATAAAAAGAAGAACAATACAACCGAAGACTCTTAACCCAGTAGATGAGGTTCTATGGATATTATCACTTTTACATTCTGGACATAATTTCATTTTTAGCTCCTTGTACTATATCTATATTTTTCGAATAATTGCAAAACTAATTCCAGTTAGCCTTTGAATTTGTCTAATTGAAAGCCCATTGTTTTTGCATTTTTTAATAATTTTATCTCTTTCAATATCATTAACATTTTGAATAAATGTAGGACTTTTAAATTTTGAAATTTTTTTTATTATTTCTTCGGCTTCCGAATCATTTACTCTGTTATTTTCTCTTAAATCTAAACATAAATCATTATTAGTTTGATTGTTAAACTTAACAAATTCTGATAGGGCTTCACTTTTATTTTTAGAAAAAATCTCAAGAATGAATTGTGTGTCACAAATATTTTTGTTTCCTATGTATTCATTATAACTACTCCAAGGGTAATTACTTATACTTTTAACTAGGTTTGCTTTTCGAGGATTCTGATGGATGTATCTTAAAACTGCCAGTAGATAAGAATCGGTTTCAACAACTTCACTTTTAAATCTCCCTTGAAATAAATGTCCTGTTCTTGAATATTTATAATTATACCAATATACAAACTTTGCCCCAAATCTTTTGAATATTTCTCCTAATTCTACTTCGTTTTCTTTAATAAGCAAATGAATATGATTGCTCATTAAGCAATAGCTGTATAAATCATAATCACTTATTTCTTTAGTTTCCTTTAATACATTTAAGAATTTTTGATAATCCTGCTTATCTTCAAAGATTCTCTGTTTATTAATTCCCCTTAACATAACATGATAAATTCCAGTTTCGCTTTTTATTCTTGGTTTTCTTGGCATTATTTACTCCGTATTCATTAATACTATCTATTTTATCACAGTTAATATTAAGTAACAATAAAACTTCATATATTTTTCCTTTAGAAGGGATAGAAATTAACTCAAGGCTTAACACAGGGGGACTGTCCCCTTGTGTTTGTCTCCTTGTGATAACAAAAAATATCGGGCCATGGAGGTGGTCCCGATATTTTTTTAATCGCACTGTTCTTTATTATCTTGTTTTAATATTAAATGGAGGAGTCTGTGGAGCTTCTGTGCATCTTTTGGAGGTATATCAATGCAGGAAGATATTTCCTGAGGTACTTTCAAAGCTTCATCTTTAAGTTTTTTACCTTTTTTTGTTAGAGTAACTATAAGATTTCTCTCATCATCTGGATCTCTTTTTCTTTTGATTAATTTTTGGTTTTCAAGTTTTTTTAACAAGGGGGTTAGTGTTCCTGAATCCAAAAATAATCTTTCACCCAAATCTGTTACTGATACATGGTCCTTTTCCCAAAGAGCCATCATGGTTATGTACTTTGTATAGGTGAGTCCTAAAGGCTTAAGTATAGGCCTATACAGTTTTGTTATTTGCCTTGATGCTGCGTATAGGGGGAAGCATAGTTGGTTTTCCAGCTTTAAGCTGTCATAATCCATTTAGCCCACCTTCTTATTAAAGTAATTCTTCGATTTTATCGGTGAATTCTTCAGGTGCTACTGTTGGGGCATATCTTTCAACGACATTACCTTGTCTATCAATAAGAAACTTAGTAAAATTCCACTGTATTTCAGGGTATTTTGCTGAAAACTTACCTTCCAATTTTTCTAATAATCCATCCATTCCACCATTATCAACATCTTGTGATTTCTCTTCTTTTAAATACTTATATAATGGATGAGCATTTTCTCCGTTTACTTGGATTTTAGCAAAAGTTTCAAACTTAGTACCGAAATTAACTTTACAGAAATTTGCTAATCCTTCGTTATCTTCTGGTGCTTGGTTTAAAAACTGATTACAAGGTAAATCTATAATCTCTAAACCCTTATCACTATATTGTTCATAAATTTTTTCAAGGCCTTCGTACTGTGGTGTAAACCCACATTTAGTTGCTGTATTTACTATTAATAAAACTTTTCCTTTGTACTTATCTAAACTTACCTTTGTTCCATCGATTTTTTCTATTGTGTAATCATATACGTTCATTATCTTTCCTCCTGAATCTTGTATTTAGTTCAATTTAATTGAGTAAAATTTAATATGGTTTAAGAATACCAAAATAATTAGCCTTTGTCAAGATAATTGATAAAAATTATCAATCAAAATTTATATTACCAGCATTTATTGAAATATCTAAATTTATAAAGGTGTTTATGTATATATATAAAAAAATTAATAAAGAGCTTATATATTGAAAGAAGGGGGTTTAAAATTAAAAAAGATTGGATTTAATTTTTTATTGGCATATCCCCGAAAAAAGGGTTGCTTTTATATGAAATGAGAGTTATACTATAAGCAAACAAGGAGGCAGAATAATGAAAACTTATAGCAAAGATATAATATCTACCATAAATTATGGTGAAGATGAAAGTAAAATTAAAAAATTGGTTGAAAAAGATGGATCAGTTATAATACTAAAAGATAAAAAGCCTTGCTATGTATTAACCAGGTACGATAAATATACAGTAGAAAAGGATAATATATATAGTACAAAAGAAGATTACAAAGGAATTATGGAAAAACATGGATATACTTATTTTCTAGGTTTAACAAATAAGCATAATTAACTAGTTATAAAACAGAGGGGCAATCTCTTATACATAACACACCCATTAAGGAGAGAGTCTCTCTTTTTATATATTTATATCTTTTTCACATCGCAGTAAAGCATTGGATGAGATTCACCTGTCTCTGGCGACACATGTTTTCCTGTTTCAAAAGAAATATTATAAAAAAGCTTATGAATTTCTTCTTTAGTAAGTTCTTTATTGTATAAAAGCTCGTAGATTTTATTGATTTTTGGAATAGCTTCACCTACAGCTTTATAAAATAAGTCTGGATATGAATCTCTGTAGGTTTCATTTTTATTGCAGGGGTGAACCCAAATGTCGTGGTTGAGATTCATGTAATCTTCTGTATCTTGTATATTTTTAGTAACTATTGCTTTTGTAATAATATATGGCTTTTTAAGTAATTTCTCCAGAATTGTAAAAATTTTAAATTTTATACCTCGCTTATCAGGAAATAGTTTAAGCAGTGAAGAGGCTTCTTTTAAACTATCATCTACATCAGATTTTTCTAAATATTCATTAAATATCTCTTCTAGCATTTTCTTGTTTAATGTATATACTATATCTCTATCAACATCATTTAAGGTAAAGATCTCACCCATTGGAAAATCTAAAGGTCCCTTTTTTTCTAGTTTTTTTGCCATGAAAACATCCAAGTACATTTCAAACTTTTTATGATAGTGGGAGTATATATCTGTATTTGGATCATTTTTATCTTTTACCCCGGAGAAGTAAAATATAAAAGGATGAGTGATAGAGTCAAGGGTATGGTGGCAGACGTATCCAAAAAGATAGGAAGCGTATTTCTTTTTAAGTGCTTCATTATTATGTTCTTTTGTGAATTTAGACATAATATAGAACAAATCGCTAGTAGGAGCTCTATGTATTAGACTACCGAATCTTTGTATACCACGATCTTTTTTCCAGGGAGATACTCCATTGTATAAAAAGAAATCCGGGCCTTGACATCCCAAATCAAATAGGTCTCGATTTGACTCTACAATCGTCCTCGGACCAAAATTTATTTTTTCGAGTACTAATTCTCCGCAGTAGTAATGATTTAGTAAATCTGACATAAATACCTCCTTGGTTCTTATGTTATATTCTACCATATTTTTAATGAAATGAAACATAAAATATTGACAAAAGTATATACAATGTATATACTAACGTTGAGGTGATTGATATGTACACACAAATTAAAAAATGGGGAAACAGTAATGCAGTAAGAATTCCTAAGGACCTACTTGATACTCTTGGACTTAAAGAAAATGATAAGATTGAAATAAGAATAGAAGATAATAAATTAATCATAGAACCTTTATACAAGCACAGAACCCTTGAAGAGAGACTTGCCGAATATGATGGAGAATATAATTATGGAGAATGGGATACAGGAAGACCAAAAGGGAATGAGGTACTATAATGTCTTATGAGCCAAAACAAGGGGATATAATACTTCTAGAATTTGACCCTCAAGCTGGACATGAACAAAAGGGAAAAAGACCAGCCTTAATAATTAGTAATAATACATATAATAATTTTTTAAATATTGCCTTAGTATGTCCTATAACTCGTACCGATAGAAAATTTCCTCTTCATGTTAAACTTGATAGCAATCTGAATACAAAAGGATTTATAATGTGTGAACAGGTGAAAGCTTTAGATGTAAAAGCAAGAAATGCAGTTTTCTTTGAAAGAGTATCAAGAGAGACTATTGATGAAGTGACTGATATAGTAACAGGTTTTCTAGAATAAAACATTAAAAGACCTCTTGACTTTTATAGGGTAAGAGGTTATTATTTAATTAACGATTGAATAACTGCTCATATGTTCAGATGAAAGGATGTTAATATGAAGAAAAATGATATAGATACTTGCGACACCTACTGTATCCATGATGATAGGGTAGATGAGGTTAGGAAAAGAATGCCTGAAGATGAAAAACTTTACGATTTAGCAGAGTTTTTCAAGGTTTTTGGAGATTCCACTAGAGTAAAGATACTCTATACCCTATTTAAGCATGAAATGTGTGTTTGCGATATAGCAGCTGTACTATGCATAAGTCAATCTGCCGTATCCCACCAGCTTAGATCTTTAAAAAATGCCAGATTGGTAAAAAGTAGAAGGGATGGAAAAATAGTGTATTATTCACTGGATGATGACCACGTAAAGACTGTTTTTGAGCAGGGATTTGACCACATAAACCACGGAATGACAGATTGGAGGAAATAATGAGTGAAAAACTAAATTTAAAGTACGACGAAGATAGGGGAACCTACTATGAGGAAGTTGAGCCCAAGCATGATTGCACAGATTGCTCCTGCGGTAGCTGTGGAGAAACCCATGAACATACAGAAATTAAGATAGTAGAAGAAAGCAGCGGGTGTTCCTGCGGCCACTGCAATGTAGATATAGATGTAACGAAATTAGAACCTGAAGAAGATTCAAAAAAATACTTAAATGAAGTTGGAAATAGGTTTTCAAAGGAACAGGTAGAAATAGGAACAATAGTAGCAGGAGGACTGCTTTTTACAGCAGGTCTTATTTACAGTGGTAATATTTATATAGATATAGCCCTATATATGATTGGATATCTAATATTAGGATATGAAATCATATTAAAGGCTGTAAAAAATATTTTAAAGGGAGATTTTTTCGATGAGAATTTTCTTATGTCCATAGCTTCTATAGGGGCTATATTTTTAGGAGAGTATCCAGAGGCTGTAGGGGTTATGCTTTTTTATAGAGTCGGAGAGTTACTTCAAGATAGGGCAGCAGACAATTCTAGAAAATCTATTAAAGCTCTTCTTAATATAAAACCGGACTATGCAAACTTGGTAGTAAATGGGGAAAGTAAAAAAGTATCTCCATCTGAAATTTCTATAGGAGATATGATCCTGGTAAAACCAGGAGAAAAAATACCTCTAGATGGAAGGGTTATCAATGGCAATACAGCAGTTGATAATTCAGCTCTAACAGGGGAGTCTCTTCCTGTTGATATAGGTGAAGGAGATAAGGTTTTAAGCGGTGGTATTAATAAACAGGGATTAATTACAGTAGAAGTTGAAAAAGAATTCAAAGATTCAACGGTTTCTAAAATATTAGACCTTGTACAAAATGCCAGCAGCAAAAAATCTAAAACGGAAAATTTCATCACAAAATTTGCGAAATACTATACTCCCGCAGTAGTTTTTTTAGCAGCAGCAATTGCTGTTGTCCCACCTTTAGTAATACAAGGAGCAGAATTTAGGGATTGGCTTTACAGAGGGTTAATATTCTTAGTAGTATCCTGTCCATGTGCTTTAGTCCTTTCCATACCTTTAGCATATTTTGGAGGATTGGGAGCAGCTTCCCACAACGGTATATTGATAAAAGGTGGAAACTATCTCGAAGCATTGACTAATGTAAATAAGATAATTTTCGATAAAACAGGAACTCTAACAAAAGGTAAATTTACAGTAAACAAGATAGGTGGTTTTAATGGATTTAGTGAAGATGAAGTCTTAAAATATGCAGCCTACGGTGAAGCTTATTCAAATCACCCTATTGGAGAATCAATTAAGGAAAAATATGGGGAAGAGATAGATGAAAGCCTAATAAAAGATCAAAGAGAACTTGCCGGATTTGGAATAGAA
>DPPH01000249.1:498-5058 GCA_003539375.1 Clostridiales bacterium | reverse complement strand
CTTAAAATCCTGCGATCCCAAAAGATCGTATCGGTTCGATTCCGATCTCCGGCACCACAAAATACTGACGCGGGGTGGAGCAGTTGGCAGCTCGTCGGGCTCATAACCCGGAGGTCGTTGGTTCGAATCCTTCCCCCGCTACCAATTAGTTATATGGCGGCGTAGCTCAGTTGGCTAGAGCATGCGGTTCATACCCGCAGTGTCAGCGGTTCAAATCCGTTCGCCGCTACCAATTTATTAAGGCCCTATGGTCAAGCGGTTAAGACACCGCCCTTTCACGGCGGTAACCCGGGTTCGAGTCCCGGTAGGGTCACCATTATATTTTGGGGGCGTATAGCTCAGCTGGGAGAGCACCTGCCTTACAAGCAGGGGGTCATAGGTTCGAGCCCTGTTACGCCCACCAATTATAAATTTAAATATGGCCTGGTAGTTCAGTTGGTTAGAATGCTAGCCTGTCACGCTAGAGGTCGAGGGTTCGAGTCCCTTCCAGGTCGCCATATAAATTTGATACACAAATAAGTGTATCAATTTAAGCATAAAAAACTAAATAACGTAAATAAGTTTAAGAAGTTAAGAAAAATGCTGGTGTAGCTCAATTGGTATAAGAAGGAGACCGAAATCTATGATTTCGTGTATATCGCTAAGTTAGGCAAAATTAGTAAAAGAATAAAAGTGTATAGTATAAGAAAAGTTAAGAAAAATGCTGGTGTAGCTCAATTGGTAGAGCAACTGACTTGTAATCAGTAGGTTGGGGGTTCAAGTCCTCTCACCAGCTCCAGATTTTGGAGGGGTTCCCGAGTTGGCCAAAGGGGACGGACTGTAAATCCGTTAGCACAGCTTTCACTGGTTCGAATCCAGTCCCCTCCACCATTTTACAAAATTTACTATAGACAAATAAAATATATATGTTAAAATAATATGTAGTTGTAAGTAACTAGGACAATATAAATATCTTGCGGGTGTAGCTCAGTGGTAGAGCCCTGGCCTTCCAAGCCAGTTGCGAGGGTTCGATCCCCTTCACCCGCTCCAAAACATGGTGGGTATAGCTCAGTTGGTTAGAGCGCCAGATTGTGGTTCTGGAAGTCGTGGGTTCGAATCCCATTACTCACCCCAAAACCTTGGGGCGTAGCCAAGCCGGTAAGGCACTAGACTTTGACTCTAGCATGCGTAGGTTCGAGTCCTGCCGCCCCAGCCAATTTATTATTTTTTAAACAAGGCGCCATAGCCAAGTGGTAAGGCAGAGGACTGCAACTCCTTTACCCCCAGTTCGAATCTGGGTGGCGCCTCCAACTGAATCAGCACCCTTAGCTCAGTTGGATAGAGTGTCTGACTACGAATCAGAAGGTCACAGGTTCGAATCCTGTAGGGTGCACCAGTTAAATAATAGCAATGTTAAGGCTTACAGGCCTTTTTTTATTTTTTGTAAAAATAGTAAGAGTAGCTAAATGTGGACAACATGCAAACAACAGTCTAAAAAAAGATTCCCTTAAATAGATTTAAATAACTATTACTAAGGGAATCTTTTATATCATAACTATAATTATTATTAAATTAGCACCTAACTAAATATTTTTAATTTGATGAAACTTTCCTTTTGATTATCTTCACAATTTCATGAGAAGCTAAGAACACTAAGCCTGCTGCTAAGATTCTTATCCAGTTAGTTAAACTAACAGAAGCAAAACCAAAGAAATTATTAATAACAGGAACATGAGTTACAAATACAGAAGCAACTATAGAAAATAAAATCGAGTATAACATATTTCTATTATTAAAAAAGTTTTTATTAAATAAACTCTTATGTGGGTATCTTCTAGACATTATATTTATCCATTGAGTTACAACTATAGTTAAAAAGGAAATTGTAGTAGCTTCTTTATATAAGATACTGTTGAGATCTATAGAAGCCCCTCCATTAGAAGAAACAAATAAACTGAAATTTATATAACCTAAAGTTCCCATTAATGTTCCGAAAAATACTATTTCTAACATGGAATATTTATTTACAATGTGTTCATCTCGACTTCGCGGTGGAGATATCATAAGTTCTTTTGAACCTGGGTCAAAGGTCAGTGCTGTTAAAGGTAAAATTTCAGCAAGTAAGTCAATTGATAAAATTTGAATAGCTAATATAGGAACAGGATAATTACTAATTGCACCTAATAACAATCCTATTAATACTATTGATAATTCTGCAACATTTGATGTAAGGGAAGCTAAAATAGTCTTTTTCAAATTATTATATATATTTCTACCTTCTCTAATAGCATCTACCAGAGTAGGATAACTGTCATCTAATAGTATTAAATCTGAAGCTTCTTTTGAAACATCAGTACCCATTTGTCCCATTGCAACACCTATATGTGCACTTTTAAGAGCTGGAGCATCATTTACTCCGTCTCCTGTAACAGCTACAATTTTCCCTTGTTTTTTAAGGATTTTTACAATTCTTAATTTATCTTCAGGAGAAACTCTGGAAAATATAATAGATGAAGTACTTTTAGTTTCACTATCAAGTTCTTCATCGGATAGCTCAGATAATTCTTTTGAAGTAAATACTTTCAATTGTTCATCTTTAACTTCAAGATTTATTTTAGCACCAATAGCTTTTGCAGTAACAGGATGGTCTCCGGTCATTATATAGGTATCTATGTGAGCTGAATGAGAACTTTCAATTGCTTCCCGAACTCCTTCTTTTGCAGGATCAATCATAGCAACTAATCCAAGGAATACTACGTCTCTTTCAATTTCATCAATCACATAATCAGTTTCGTTCTCTCCAAGTTTTCTATATGCTATGGCGATAACTCTAAGAGCCATTTTTGAATATTTTTCATTTAAATCCATTAGATTTTTCTTATGTTCTTCTGTTATTTCTACTTCTTTACCATTTTCATAGATATGCTTAGAAATAGATAAAAGACTATCAATAGCTCCTTTCATTGTAAGCACTCTGCTATCTCCAAAATCTCTTATAGAACTCATTCTTTTACGCTCAGAGTCAAAACTAAATTCATGTATTTCAGGATTTTCTTCATCTTCATTAGGAGAACGAGTACCTAGTTTTGTAGATAAAGTTATTAAAGCAGCTTCTGTAGGATCACCAATAGCATACCATCCAGAATGTTTTTCATCAGGTTCGTGAATCTCGGCGTTAGATGCCATAGTTGCTGCATCAAACATTATTTCCAATTCATCTATTTGCTCCTTTGTAAGTTTTTCTTCGTTTTCATTTACTATATCACCTTTAGGCTCGTAACCAAGACCAGTTATTTCATATTCTTGATTATCAAACCAAACTTTCTGTACAGTCATTTCATTTTTAGTTAGAGTTCCCGTTTTATCGGTTGCTATTACATTAGTAGAACCTAAAGTCTCTACAGATGCTAATTTTTTTACTACAGCATTTTTTACAGCTAATCTTTTAACTCCTTGAGATAATGCTACGGTAGTCTGCATTGGTAGAGCCTGTGGAACAACTGCAACAGCTATTCCCAAACCGTAAATTAAAGCAAAGTTAATACCTAAATCTCTATATAAACTTAATCCAAACAAACTCAAGCCTATAATAACTGCAAAAATAGAAATTTTATTAGCAACTGAGGTCATTTCTTCCTGAAGAGGAGATTTAGATCTGTCTGTCTCTTGAGTCATAGAAGCAATTTTACCCATTTCTGTATCCATACCAGTAGCGACAACAACACCTTTAGCAGATCCTGAAGCTACATTTGTACCAAGATAGGCCATATTATCTCTATCACCTAAAGGTGCTTCTCCTTCTATATGATTACTATGTTTTTCTTGAGGCATAGATTCTCCAGTTAAAGAAACTTCTACCATTCTTAAATTAAAGGTTTCTATTAATCTTAGATCAGCAGGTATTTTATCTCCTTCCTCCAAGCTCACTATATCTCCTACAACTAATTCTGTTTGGTCTGTTTCACTCATTTCTCCATCTCGAATTACTTTAGAAGGGGATTTAATTAGTTCGTTAAGGGAATCCATTATTTTTTCAGCTTTGTACTCTTGATATAAACCTATAATAGAATTAATAATTGCTATTACAATCATAATGCTTCCATCAATATAATTCCCAATAATTAAAGAAAGTGCTGCTGCAACTAAAAGAAGTATGACAAGTACATCTTTAAACTGATTTAAAAAAAGTACAGCAAGAGAAGTTGTTTTTTTGCCAGTAAGTTGATTTTTCCCATATTTACCAAGTCTTTCTTTTGCTTTATCTTTAGAAAGACCTTTTTCTGAAGTTTCCAATTCTTCGAATATTTCTACAACTTTCTTCTTGTAATATTTTTTGTTTTCCATAAAAGCTCCTTTCTGATATGTTTTGTGAATTTTCATATATTTATTATAACACCAATTACCTATATAAAACAGGTCGTTGTAACACTTATATTAATATATACCCTTATATATAATATGTAGACAAAAAATCTGCTGGAAAAACTTTAGAAAAAACCAAGAAAGTTGTTGACTTTACTCTTAAGGTGTTGTTATAATATAAAAGCATTAAAAATTGATTCGGGGCGTAGCGCAGTTTGG
>DPPH01000249.1:0-220 GCA_003539375.1 Clostridiales bacterium | reverse complement strand
CAAATCCTGCCGCCCCGACCATTTATAATCACCAGAGGTAAGCATAAATAAAACACTCTAAACATTCGGAGTTTTTTTGTTTGTAAAAATCCAAAATTAATATGAATTTATCATTGACAATTAAGGATATAAAACTTATAATATAAAATGCATCATCTAATGAAGGGAAAGAAAATTCTCTTTCGAAAAAAAGCCGAAAAAAAAGCGAAAAAAGTACTTG
>DPPH01000175.1 GCA_003539375.1 Clostridiales bacterium | reverse complement strand
ACGACAAAGAAAGAAAGGCTTATTAGCAGAAATATAAGATTAAAAGTATAATATATGCTTATAAAGCCTAATGATGCAATGTATACAGATATATTATGTATAATATATCTGTATAATATATCCATATCAATTCAAAGGAACACATCCATTTCCAACCAGAAATAATTTGGTTTAGAGATAATGGATGTGGTTTTTTCATTCACAAACAATAACTCGAACTCAATATATCATTAAGTTTAGTTGATGGAATTGTTTGTGAAAAGGGATGTCAATTTAAATGCAGATAAAGCATAGAGTTTTGAGATATTTTTATGCGATGTAAAAAACTAATCAATTTGAAATGTTTGCTTAATGAACTGCATCTTGGAAACCAAATAATGATTATGAAGTGTATCACAAGATATCCTTTGACTACTAAAAACTAAATTATTTATTAGTTGGGAAGTTCTTTACAATGAAAAAGATAAACTTGCTTTAATTTAATGTATTAATGATGAAGATAAGTATATTAAAAATATTGTCGATGACATTATTCAAAAGTTATACGAAAATGTAATAAATGAAAAAAGAAATAAGCATTTTAAAAGGACTATTGCAGATTTAGATTTTAAAGAAACTATTCAACTTAAACATTTGGCTCAAGCTATTCAGTATAGAAATTTAGATAGAAAGTTTTGGGGTTAATTATGAAAAATTTGACAAAATAAGTTAAGAGTTTTATAATTTGAATCAAATAAGACAATTTAATATTAATCGCTTAATTCTTAATAAAGAAGCGGGGGACCCAATTTTCATGGGGCGAATTCTAATTAGATAGGATAATTCTTTCAATCCGAGCCCGACAGCTAACCTCGTAAGTGTTGAAGGAAGAGGACCCATAAGCCAAAGGATTCTCTTTGGCGATTTTTGTTTTTTGTAATAAAGGACGGTGGTTTTATGAAAAATAGAGGAATTAAATTTAAGATATTACTTATATTCATTCTGATATTTATTTTATTAGCTATAAATAGTATATGGGCAATTATAAATTTTAATAGTCTTAGCAACTCTATTGAGAATATTATGGAATCCAACTACAAAACAATAGAAGCAGCTCAAAGTATGACTGTAGCTATAGAAAGACAGGATAGTGCTGAATTGGAACAGATGTTTTCAAATAGTGATATAAATTCAAGTTCCTTTAGAGAGAATGAAGTAGAGTTTTTAAGAAATTTATCAAGAGCTGAAGATAATATCACTGAAGAAGGTGAAGCTGAAATCTTAAGTAGAATTAATACTTTATATATTGAGTATGTTGATAAATACTCTATTCTTGTAGATATCCAAAATAATGAGGGCTCTAATTCAGCTAAGGAATATTACTACAATGAAATCCTACCCCTTTTTGAGGAAACGAAAGAAGAAACAAGAAAACTTTTAACATTAAATCAACTGAGTATGGTTTCAAGAAAAGATAGGGCACACGACATTTCAACGAGTGCAACATTCTCCACAATGCTTATATCTATTTTAACTATAATAATAGGGATAGTAATGGCTGTATATTTGAGTAATAAAGTTGTTAAACCAATTCAAGATTTAATAACTAAAATTAAAAAAATAGCTGAAGGAGATTATAAACAGCAGTTGGATATTTCGGGTAGTGATGAAATTGCAAGGCTAGCAAAAGAATTCAATACCATGACACAAAAATTACAATCCTATGAACTTTTAAATATAAAAAAATTAATGGAAGAAAAACAAAAATCTGATGCCATTGTAGAAAGTATAAGTGATGGTATAATAGTTACAAATGATGAACATAAAATATTACTTGTAAATAGAGCAGCGGAAAAAGCCTTAGATATAAGAGAAAAGGAAGCATTAAACAGACATTTCCTTGAAGTTATTAAGAAAGAAGATATTTTTGAAATCATTGAAAAAGTAAAAGATAAATCGCCAAATTACGAATATAAAAAATATTTAGACATATCATTAGAAGTAGATGGGAAAAATGAATATTATAGATTAAATGTAAGACCAATTAGAACTAGAGAAGGTGAAAATATAGGTGTTGTAACCCTTATGCAAAATATAACTAAGTTAAAAGAAGTTGATCAAATCAAGTCGGATTTTGTTTCAACGGTTTCTCATGAATTTAGAACACCTCTAACCTCTATAACGATGGGTGTGGGTCTTTTACTTGATGAAGTACCGGGACCAATAAATGAAGAACAAAAAGAACTAGTTGAAGCTATAGAAGAAGATTCTGAAAGACTGAGAAAGTTAGTTAGCGATTTACTGGATTTATCTAGGATGGAATCGGGAAACATAAAGATGGATATTGAAAGGCATAATCTTAAGGATATACTAGATAATGCAATAAAACCTTTCAAGAGACAGTTTGAAGAACAGGGTGTTGATATAGAGTTAAAAATCAGGAAAAATTTGTCCGAGGTTAAGGTTGATTTCAATAAAATTTCCTGGGTATTTACCAACCTAATAGGAAATGCTTTAAGATATTTACCCGAAGATAAAAAAGGAAAAATAATTATAAATGCCAAGGAAACTGCTAACAAAATGTTAATTTCAGTTTCAGACAACGGAAAAGGTATATCAGAAGAATATCAGCAAAAAATATTTGAAAAATTTATTCAAGCTAAAGATAACGATAATAAAGGTGGCACCGGTCTTGGTCTTGCAATAAGCAAGGAAATAGTTAATGCCCATGGTGGAGAAATATGGGTTAAGAGTAAAGTAGGAGAAGGCAGCACATTCTATTTTACTTTGAAATTAGGTTAAATAGGAGACTGACATGAAAAAGATATTAATAGTAGAAGATGAAAAAAATATAATTTTGTCACTTGAAATGTATTTAAAGAAAAAGAAGTATGATGTCTATGTTTCAAAGAATGGTGTGGATGCTGTTAAAGATGCACAAAAAATATTACCGGATTTAATATTTCTTGATATTGTCTTACCCGGCATGAATGGATATTTAGTATGTGAAGCACTAAAGGATGAAGACGAAACTAAAGAAATCCCAATAATCTTTATAAGTGCTAAAAGCCAGAAGGAAGATATTAAAAAAGCATATGATTGTGGTGGATTGGATTATATAATCAAACCATTTAAACATTGTGAGATACAAGAAGTATTAGATAAATATATATAATTTCTAGGAGGTTATCATGAGTAAGCGAATATTAATAGTTGATGATGAAAAAAATATAAGAATGACGTTGAAACACTGCTTAAGAGCAGAAAAATATAATCTTGATATTGCTATTAATGGAGATGAAGCATTAACTAAGATTAAGAGTAACGAATACGACCTGGTGTTATTAGATATTAAAATGCCTGGATTATCAGGAATGGAAGTCTTAAAAAAAGTAAGGGAAAGAGGAAACGATACAAATATCATTATGATGACAGCATATGGTACTATTGAAAGAGCTGTTGAAGCAATGAAATTAAATGCTATTGACTTTATAAGCAAGCCCTTTAGTCCTGAAGAGATAAGATCTATTGTAAAAGATGTATTAAGAAGAGAAGATTTAGTAGAAGATGACTTAGATAATTTTAAAGATATAATTCAATTTTCTAAAAAATGCATATTAGATAAAAAATACGACAAAGCAAAAGAATATCTAAAAAAAGCAATTGTTATGGATGAAGAATCCCCCGAACCATACAATATGATTGGTGTATTATATGAATATGAAAGAGATATAGATAATGCTCAGAAAAACTATCGTATTGCATTAGCTATTGATCCTTCTTATAAGCCTGCCGACATAAATCTTGAAAGAACGGTTCAATTTAACTACAGTGAAAAAGGCATTAAACTTGATGAAGAAAGCTTGAAAGAGGATGAAAAGTAAATGGATATTAATAAAAATAATGACGAGTACATAATAATTGTAGGTTGCGGAAGGCTAGGTTCACATTTAGCTAATCTTTTGTCAAAAGAAAGAAAGAGTGTAGTTGTTATAGATAAGGATGAAAAGGCATTTGATAGACTATCGGATGAGTTTAGTGGTTTTACTATAGAAGCTGATGCTATAGAGATTGATACTTTAATAAAAGCTAAGATTGAACGAGCTGACGTAGTTGCTGCAACGACTAACGATGATAATACCAATATAATGATAGCACAAATAGCAAAGACAATATACGGAGTACCTAAGGTTATTGCAAGACTTTTTGAACCATCAAGGGAAAAAGTTTATGAAGAATTGGAGGTTGAAACAATCTGTCCGACAACTCTATCGGCAATTGAATTTAAGTCTATCATTTTAAAAGAAGAGGAGAAATAGTATGAATATAATAATTGTAGGTGGAGGGAAAAAAATTCATTTTCTTACAAAATCTTTTGTCTCGAAAGGCTATAATGTAACTATTGTAAACGATGACTATGATTACTGTATAAAACTAGATAGAATGCATGATGCAAATATAGTCTACGGAGACGGGACGAAACCTTTTATATTAGAGGATGCTGGCATAGCATACTGTCATATGATTATTGCATTAACTCCAAAAGACCCAGATAATTTAGTTATATGTCAAATTGCTGAAAGAATGTATGATGTTAAAAAAACTTTTTCCATTGTGAACGATCCTCAAAATATTGAAATCTTTAAAAAACTGGGAATTGATACTGTCATTAGTACTTCTGATATTATTTCTGCACTAATAGAACAAAGAGTAACTATTGATGATATTAACAATCTAGTACCTATAGAGGAAGGAAAAATTTCAATTATGGAAGTAGAAATAAATTCTGATAATCCTATAATTGGAAAAGTTTTAAGTGATATTAAGCTTCCTGAAGAATCAATTGTTGGCTGTATTATTAGAAGGAATACTGCCGTAATACCAAGAGGTAACACCAAAATTAATGAAAGTGATAAATTAATAATTCTTTCTTTACCGGAAATACAATCAGAAGTATTAAAAGTTATAAGAGGAAGGATAGACTAATATGATTATTTTAAGACAGCTGAAAAAAAGATACCAACTTATAATTGGTTATACTGGTACTATGACTATTGGTATAGGAATAATGCTTCTTATTCCATTAATTATTCTATTCTTTTATAATAGGGAAGTGCATCAGGCTATGAGTTTTCTTATACCTGGAATTCTTTCTATAGGATTTGGTTTTTTTTTGAGAAGTATAAATAAAAATAAAAAAGATGAATCACTGAAAATTCAAGAAGGTGGAGTTATTGTTATCTTTACATGGATTAATGCAGTAATATTCTCAGCATTACCCTTTATGATCTCCGGTCAGCTAAACTTTACCCAAGCTGTATTTGAATCTGTTAGCGGATGGACTACTACAGGCTTGTCGGTAGTTGATGTAACAAAAACGGATAATATATTTCTATTTTGGAGAAGCTTAATGCAGTTTTTCGGAGGTGCTGGATTAGCAGTAATTATGCTTTCTGCAATAGTTGGTCCACATGGTTTGGGACTTTACAATGCAGAAGGAAGATCAGACAAACTCTTACCTAACGTAAGAAAATCAACAAAACTAATAATGACTATATACTCGGGATATGTATTAGCAGGGATAATACTGTATGTAATTTTTGGAATGCCTTGGTTTGATGCAATTAATCATTCTATGGCAGCATTATCTACAGGAGGATTTTCCGTTAAACCAGGAAGCATAGGAGATTATAATAGTTTAAGTATAGAACTTATAACCATTGTATTAATGTTTTTGGGGACAATAAACTTTACAGCACATTTTGTATTGCTCAAAGGAGAAGTTAAGAAGTTTTTTAGAATTGGAGAAATAAAATTTATGTTTTTCTTAGTAGCTGTTATTACTCCGATTATTTCTTTCTTATCTCTTAATAAGATTTATGAAAATATAGGTGAAAGATTAAGAATTGGATCTTTTGAAGTTATTACAGCATTATCTACAACTGGATATTCCATTGTAGATGGATATGATAACTGGGACAGCTTTTCAGTTTTAATACTAATTATATTGATGATTATCGGAGGAGGAGTAGGATCAACTGCTGGAGGAATTAAACAATATAGAGTATATGTCATGTTAAAATCTTTAATTTGGAATATTAAACAGTATTTACTACCTAAAAATATAGTTAGGGAAAATGCAATCAATAGACCGGAAGGAGAATATTATCTGAAAAAAAACCATATTATTGAAAT
>DPPH01000072.1:2486-3392 GCA_003539375.1 Clostridiales bacterium | reverse complement strand
GTTAACAGCTTTAAAATATCCATTAATTTTCCTCCTTAAATTATTTTATACTTATATATACCCAAGTTTTGTAAGAATTATAATGGCAATGGAAGTTTTTATAGTTTTTTAACTTGTTTTTATAAATTGAATATTTTTTCTAAATTTAGGTAATAATATAAAGAAAGGTATTTTAATAATATAAAGGAGTGTAGAAAAATGACTGATATTAAAAAGAATGTTGAAATTACTTTAAAAGAAATCAAACAGGAAACTTCTGATGTTTATTCTTTTATTTTTAATAAACCTGAAAATTTTAACTGGAAACCTGGACAACACGGTGTTTTTAAATTTACCGATAGAGAGATAAAAGAAGGTAAGGATTTTAGAATTTTTAGTTTTGCTTCTATAAATGAAGAGGATATAATATTATTTTCCACCAGAATAGTTGATGAGCCAAGTGAATTCAAGAAGAATTTGTTAGAGCTAAAATCTGGTGATGTAATGACCGTAGATGGACCAATGGGTAAGTTTACAATAAAAGATTACTCCAAACCATCTTTGGTTATGGCAGGAGGTATTGGAGTAACTCCAATAAGAGCATTAGTAAAGGATATACACCACAACGGTGTTAAAACTAAGGACATTAAAGTATTGTATTCTGATGATAGAGGAGAATTTGCATATACAGATACCTTGAAAAATGCAAGGGATAATAGCGAAGGATTGGATTTAGTTTTTATTTCAGATAGAAATGAATTTACTGATAAGATTGACGCTTATGCTAAAGAAAATCAAAATAATTCTCTTTACTATATTTCTGGTACTCCAGGCATGACTAGTTTCTTTAAAGAAAAATTAACAGGATTTGGAGTAGACCAAGAAAATATAATTACTGATAGTTTCATGGGTTACGAGTAAGATATC
>DPPH01000072.1:541-2147 GCA_003539375.1 Clostridiales bacterium | reverse complement strand
CCTTCCATACCACCTACTTGAATAACGTAATCACATACTTTTAACTTTTCTTCGTCTAAAGATTTTACACTTATATGAAATATTCTTTCAGCTATGTCAGTAATTTTTTCTACTTTTTCAACTTCTTCAAGAGGCATTATTTCAACAGCTATAATTACATCGCATTTATCTTCTAAAGGTTCTACTGGAACGTTGTCCAACAGTCCCCCATCTACATATATCTTTCCGTTGATTTCAACAGGAGAAAATAATATGGGAATGGAAGATGATGCCTGAACAGCTTTAACTACATTTCCTTCTGACAAATATTCAATTTTACCATTTAATATATTTGTAGCTGCTGCATAGAAGAGAAGTTTTAAGTCTTTAAAATCCTTCCCAGAAAGTATTTCCCCTAATTTTTCACCCATGTTTTCCAAACTCATAAATCCGGTAACTGGAATATTAATCTTTGCAAAATCTGTGAGTTTATTTTCCTTCATTAATTTAAAAGCTTCTTCTGTAGTCTTTCCATCAGCAATAAGGGACCCTATAATTGCTCCAGCACTTGTTCCTGAAATAACATCTGGTTTTATTCCTTTTTCTTCTAGTGCTTTTAGGACTCCCAAGTGGGCAAAACCTCTTGTTCCTCCTCCGCCTAAGGCGATACCTATTTTTTTATCAGACATTTTTATACCTTCCTCTTATTAATAATTTCATCTATATTATACCCTTTTAACTGTCAGTTATTAAATATTTTAAAATAATAATCTTTATCAAGTATCTGCTCACTGTAGTAGAACTTTCTCTCTATTTTTTCCAAAATATTTTCGACATAGCCTTCTTCTACCTTTACTCCTTCATTTGGTATAAATTCTTCAGTAATAGAGTTGTACCTTCCTTTATCTGTTATAAAGCTTCTATTGTGAAATATTACTAATGGTTCTGAATCAGAAAATATATCTCTTCCCATCAGCAGTCTGGAGTCATATTCTAATCCCATTAAATTTAGCAAAGTAGGTATTATATCTAGACTAGACACAGGTTTATCTATGGTTTGAGAATCCATGCCTTTACTGTATATAATTAGACTAGATTTATATAGTTCAAAGTTGCTTTCCAACTTATGTCCCGCTAATTCGTCTAAATTTTCTTTGTCCATCCCGTAGGGGTAGTGATCTGGACTCATCACAATTAAAGTATTTTCTGCTACTCCATATTCTTCCAATTTTTCAAGCAAGTATTCCATGGCCTTATCTACTTCTATGTGTGTAGCCATGTATCCTTTACCTTCTTCACTGTAAGGCAGATGGTCAACTAAGTCTATATTTTTTCTTACAATATAATTTCCTCCAGCGGTATACCTCATGTGTCCGCTTATTGTAAGGTAGTATGTGTGGAAAGGTTCTTCTCCCATGTACTCATCTGCTGTTAACTGCATCATTTCAAGATCGGATTCCGGCCAGGTTTCTTCTACATCTAAACCATTTCCCAAAGCTTTATATTCATAGCCTAAGTTAGGGTGGGATAAATGTCTGTCGTAATAAGTATAATAATGGTTGTGATATGCTTTAGTATCATATCCTTCCTTTCGAAGTATATTTCCCATGGAATAAGGAAGGTAGTT
>DPPH01000072.1:0-213 GCA_003539375.1 Clostridiales bacterium | reverse complement strand
GGGTTGTAAAAGTTGGTAAAGTTATACCCTTCATGCTGCATCTTATATAAGGTAGGAGTTAGTTCTTTATCAATAGCTACCCTGTGGAAGGATTCTGCTGTAATTAGTATTAAATTATAACCTTTAAATTTACCAGTATATTTATTCTTTTCGCTTGGTTCTAGATTTTTGAAGTATTGGTGCATGTTTTTTATTATTTCATCATTTTCACTG
>DPPH01000050.1:12546-13020 GCA_003539375.1 Clostridiales bacterium | reverse complement strand
ATCTGAGATTTTTTCTTCTTTAACATTTACAACTCTATCAGCACCTAGATCTTTTGCTAAATCTAATCTATATTCATTTAAATCCGTTATAACTACATTTCGCGCCCCTGCATGTTTAGCTACTGCAGCAGCCATAGCACCTATAGGTCCTGCTCCAGTTATTAGTACATCTTCTCCTAAAAGGTCAAAGGACAAAGCTGTATGAACAGCATTACCAAGAGGATCAAAAATGCTCATAATATTTTCCGGAATATTTCCGTGAGGCACCCAGATATTTGATGCAGGCAAAGCTACATAGTTAGAGAATATTCCCGTCCTATTAACTCCTACACCCATTGTATCTTTACATAAATGTCTGCGTCCTGCCAGGCAGTTTCTACATTTTCCGCACACTATATGACCCTCACCTGATACTATTTGACCAAGGTGAAGATCTACCACACCTTTACCAAGTTCTACAATTTCTCCAACAAA
>DPPH01000050.1:6718-12284 GCA_003539375.1 Clostridiales bacterium | reverse complement strand
ATAGTTTCCTGAGCCCACTCGTTCCAATCGTATATATGTACATCCGTTCCGCATATAGAAGTTTTATGGATTTTAACAAGTACTTCACCGTATTTTAACTCCGGTACCGGCACTTTTTCCATCCATATTCCTTCTTTTGGATATTTTTTTACTAAAGCATCCATCATTTCAGCCATAAAATCCCTCCTACTTTTTTATTATATTTTACTACTGATATGTTTACTTGTCAATTACAAACAGTAGCTTTTGTTCTTTTATTGCGAACAAACTCTGGGTTAAAAAAGGTTACCCATTAAATTAATTTACAAATTTACAGGTAACCTTGTTAGTCTTATTTATCTAATACTTTTTTTATTTTTTCTGGAGCTGTTTTACATTTTTCTTCTGAAACTGCACAAATAGCGAATCTTAATCCTTTTTGTAAAGGAACTACGAAAATATTTTCTTCCATTAGCTTTTGACTTGCTCCTTGAGGGTCCTCACATGGAATACTTACAAAAAATCCATCTCTATAAGGTAGTATATCCAATCCTACCTTTTCAGCTTCTTCTACAAAAGCTTCCGCCCTTTTCCTTAATAGTTTTTTATATTTGCTTTTTTCTTCTTCATATTGATTTCTAAGTTGATCATCATTAGTTATCTTTGCTACAGTTGCCATAGCTCCTCTTGTACCGTTTGACCAGTTTGCTCTTGCAGTGTGTAGGCAGGCATAATAGAATTCTTCAACTATTTCTTCATTGCTTGAAATCCCTATTACAGCACCACTTCTAAGTCCGTACATAGTATGGCTTTTTGATGTACTGAATGCAACTATGATAAACAAATTGTCAGGAAGATTTGTGAATTTCTTGAAGAATTTTTTTCTTTCATCCTTTTCTCCAGCAAATTCAATATAAGCAGCATCTACTAAAACTGTTATTTTATTTTCCTTGTTTTCTGCCTTTTCTTTTAAAAACCCTATTATTTGGTCCCATTCATCGTCGGATACGCTGTATCCAGTAGGATTATGAGCCGGTGTATTAAGTACTAGTAAAAGTCTTTTCTGTTTTTCTAGTAAGTCTGATGATTTTTCCTTCAATCCTTTTAAGTTATAGTTTCCATCTTCATCAAATATATCAAAGGTTTCAACGCCTCTATCTATTTCTTCTGTAATGGTGTTGTACGGCGACCAGTACCAGTTTGTTGTAAGAATACTATCTCCAGGGTTTGTATAATTCCATACAGCCTGTTTTACTCCTCCAGTTCCTCCTGGTGTCGCAACTGCTCTTATGTAAGCATCGGGTCTATATTTACCAAAACAATTTTCTTCAGCTGCTTCTAAAAATTCTTTTGTTCCCTGAATTGGTGCGTAAGCCGCTATCTCAGCATTATCTAAATTTTTAAGTGTTGAGTATACTGAATCAAAAGCCACTAAACTTCCATCATCTTCCATTAAAGCTCCTAATGTTGAGTTTATAACCTTATCAGCACCGTATTTTTCCTTAGCTTCTGCTGCCTTTCCTGCTATCATAAATATTGGGTCGCTTTTAGCAGGCCACTTGCCGTGTTCTCCTACCATTAATGTTGCCATTATATCACCTCTTATTTTTATTTATTAAATGATACTACTTATTTACATATTTTTCAATGGGTATTCATGAAAGTCACCTATTTAAAATTCGAATATTTATAAAACTCTTGCTTCTCCTCTGTATATTACTCCTCTTCTACCATTCACGGTCAAAAATTCTCCATCTTCTATTTCTTCAAAAGCTTTATCAAAGCCTACTACTACTTCTAAGCCTAGATTCATGCCGGCTATAAAGGCGTGAGAAGTAAGACCTCCTTCAGTAGTAATAACAGCACTTGCTTTTTCCATAAAAGGAACCATGTCTTTTTCCGTCATATTTGTAATAATTATGTCTCCTTCATTAAACTTTTTATCTATTTCTTCCGCTGTTTTACCGACAACTGCTTTTCCATATATAGTCTTCTTTCCTGCACCTACTCCTTTAAATAAAAGTTCACTTACTACATGAACCTTAATAAGGTTGGTACTTCCTGCTATTCCTACTGGAACTCCAGCTGTTACAACAACTAAATCTCCGTTGTTTAAGTATCCTTTTTCTAAAGCCTCGCTTACAGAGTAATCGATGACCTCATCAGTAGACTTAACCTTATCTATTTTTATAGGGTAAGCTCCCCAAACTAGGGACATCCTTCTCATAACCTTATCAGAGTGAGTTGCCGCTATAATAGGTACCTTAGGTCTAAATTTTGATACCTCTCTTGCAGTATAGCCTGAAGAAGTTGCTGTAATAATTGCTGATGCTTCTAAAGATAATGTAGTTCTACAGGTTGCTACACTAATTGCATTGGTAATAGTATTATCTGAAATATCCGACTTAGCCCTGAAAATTTCTTCATAATCTAGGGAATTTTCAATTCTACATGCTATGTTTACCATAGTTTCTACGGCCTCTACTGGATATTTTCCTGCTGCTGTTTCTCCAGAAAGCATTATAGCATCAGAACCTTCAAATATAGCTGTTGCAACGTCGCTCACTTCAGCTCTTGTAGGTCTAGGATTCCTTATCATTGAATCAAGCATCTGAGTAGCCGTTATTACAGGCTCTCCAACCTTATTGCACTTGTTGATAATATCCTTTTGTACTAGAGGTACTTCTTCTGCTTTTATTTCTACACCTAGGTCTCCTCTAGCTACCATAATACCGTTTGATACCCTAAGGATATCATCAATATTTTCTACACCTTCTCTATTCTCTATCTTTGAAATTATACCTATTTCATCGCATCCGTTATCTTCTAAAAATTTTCTGATTTCCAGTACGTCTTCTTTTTTTCTAATAAATGAAGCTGCTACAAAATCTACATTGTTTTTAATACCGAAAATTAAATCCTTCTTATCTTTTTCAGTTAAGGAAGGTAAGTTTAACTTGACGTTTGGTATATTAACTCCTTTTTTATTCTTTATTTCACCAGAGTTTAAAACCTTACATTTCACATCATCCTTGCTGATTACTTCTATAACTCTTAGGCTTATCAAGCCATCATCAATAAGGATTTCATCTCCCACATCTAGGTCTTTACCTAGATTTTTATATTGAATATGTCCTTCCTTTTGATTTCCTAATATTTCTCTTGATGTTAGTATGTATTCATCGTCTTCATCTAGTTTTACAATTCCGTTTTCAAAGTCTCCTGTTCTAATTTCAGGGCCTTTAGTATCCAACATGAGTCCTATATGGACCCCCATCTCTTTTGAAATCTCCTTCACCATATCCATTCTTTTCTTTTGCTCTTCATGGGTACCGTGGGAGAAATTAAATCTAGCTACATTTAAACCAGCTTTAATAAGTTTCCTCAAAATTTCCTTATCATCTGTTGCCGGCCCTAATGTACAAACAATCTTAGTTTTTCTCATAACTACCTCCTAAATCGATAGAATCTTTGTTAATTCAAATGCTTCACTATCAAATTTTTTCTTCATATTTAATGCTTTTTCTATATCCATATGGAATATTTTTCCGTCTTTTGTTCCAAGTACTACATTGTTATTTCCTTCGATAAGACATTTAACAGCTTGGGCTCCCATTCTGCTACCTAAAAGCCTATCGTAGGATACTGGAGTACCTCCTCTTTGTATATACCCAAGGACTGTGCATCTTATAGGTATATCTATAAATTTATTTATTTTATCTCTTATATCGTAGGCATCTCCTGCTCCTTCTGCCAAGAGAATTATACTGTGTTTCTTTCCTCTAGCCATACCGCTGGTTATCTTTTCAGCAATATTTTCAATATCTATTTTTGCTTCTGGAATTAATACCATCTCGGCACCACCGGCTAAACCAGAATACAGAGCTAAATCACCGCAGTTTCTTCCCATTACTTCTATTATTATTGTCCTTTCATGAGAAGATGAGGTGTCTCTTATTTTAGTCACAGCATCTAAGATTGTTTCCAGTGCCGTACTAAATCCAATAGTATACTCTGTATAAGCCAAGTCATTGTCTATGGTTCCTGGTATACCTATGGTCTTAACTCCAGCTTCACTTAACTCTTTAGCTCCTCGGAAAGAACCATCTCCACCTATTACAACCAAACCATCAATATCTCTGTACTTAATAGTCTCTAAAGCTTCATTAAATCCCTCTTTGGTCATAAATTTTTCACACCTGGCTGTACCTAATGTGGTCCCTCCTCTGTGAATAATATCCGCAACAGAAGATAGGTCCATTTTCTCCATATCGTTATCTATAAGTCCTCTGTATCCTTTTTTTATTCCTAGTACATTTATATCATTGTAAATTCCGTATCTTACTACCGCTCTTATTGCAGCGTTCATGCCCGGGGCATCTCCACCGCTTGTTAATACTCCTATTGTTCTCATTATTCCTCCTTTATGGACTTATATAGTCCCTGTTGAATTCTTTTTGTCCCTGCTATTGTATCATAAATTTACTTACAAATAAATTCTTTATTTAATCACAACATTATCATTTCCTAAAATTTCTTTAAGCTCGACTTCAAACAATTTGTTGGATCCATCACCCCTGTATTTTTTTGGTAGTTTATAGCTTTTGTCATCCTTTTCAACATAAACAGAAACTTCGTTCATTCCCGGGTAATTTTTTATAAGTTTTACAATTTTTCTTTTTTCTTCTTTAAGATTTTTATCTTTTTCTATTTTTAGATATATTTTTTTCTTCAAGTCCTTATTTATAGATTTTATTCTTTCACAAATAATCTTAGGATTCTCATCTTCTTTGTAGCTCAATTTACCTTCTACAAAGACTATACTATCTTCCTGAATTATCTCTCCGTATTTATCCAGGGTATTTGGAAATATTATTAGTTCTACAGACCCATATAAGTCTTCTAGTGTTGCAAATGCCATAAGGTTATTATTTCTAGTTACTTTATTTTGTTTTTTAATTATTATACCACCTAAGTTTATCTTTGCTCCATCGTAAAGTCTTCTATCCATTTCTACACTGTGTTCGTGGCTTAATTCCATTAGTTCAGAACTATTTGTATTGCTCATTTCTTCTATTACTTCTTCAAATTCTGATAAAGGATGTCCGCTTAGATATATCCCAAGCATTTCCTTTTCTAAATTCAACTTAACTTTTTCATTAAATTCTTTTAGCTTTGGCAGATTGTCTCTAGGTATAAATTTTTCAGATATACTATTACTATCAAATAAAGATACCTGTCCATCTACGTTGTTTTTTCTCTGTTTACTGATACCATCTATGGTTTTTTCATAAATGGCCATAAGCTGAGCTCTTTTTGCTCCCGTACTGTCAAAAGCTCCCGCTTTAATCAAAGATTCAATCTGTCTTTTATTTAAAACTGTAGTAGGTACTTTTTCGCAGAAATCGATAAAACTTTCAAATTTACCCTTTTCTTTTCTTATCTTTACTATTTCTTCTATTGCTGCAGAACCAACATTTTTAACTGCAGCCATACCGTATCTAATTTTACCTTCTTTTACTATAAACTTTCCTTCGCTGTAGTTTATATCAGGAGGTAAAACTTCAATATTTAATCTTCTACATTC
>DPPH01000050.1:6204-6426 GCA_003539375.1 Clostridiales bacterium | reverse complement strand
CCATGCAGACCTGTATGCCAAAGCTGCATAGGCTGCCGAATGAGATTTGTTGAAAGCGTACTTAGCAAAATCAATCATCAAGTCGTATATTTGATTTGCAGTTTTTTCATCTACACCATTTCTTACTGCTCCCCTTATTTCAAGATTTCCGGATTTATCCTTTTTACCGTGGATAAAATACCGTCTCTCTTCTTCCATTACCTTCATTTTCTTTTTACTCAT
>DPPH01000050.1:5610-5950 GCA_003539375.1 Clostridiales bacterium | reverse complement strand
TGGAGATAGGCTATATTGTTAGGATTTGATTTATTTTGAATATATGTTGGTATTTGAGACATGGGTCCCGGTCTGTAAAGAGCATTGGCAGCTACAATATTCTCGAAATTATCCGGTTTCATTTCCTTAAGTATAGCTCTCATGCCGGTGCTTTCAAATTGGAATATTCCGAGAGTATTTCCTTCTGCAAACATTTCATAAACTTCGGGGTCATCAAAACTCATATTGTCAAAATCTATTTCTATATCATAATTTTTTTCTATAAGTTCTTTGGCATCCCTAGTCACAGTAAGTGTCCTAAGGCCTAAAAAATCCATTTTTAAAAGACCTAATTCTTCCA
>DPPH01000050.1:4652-5242 GCA_003539375.1 Clostridiales bacterium | reverse complement strand
GTGTGTCTAGGTAATCCTTCTACCTTTCTAGATATATCTATAAGTTCTTTAACATCGTCATCAGTCTCATAAAGTTCTCTTAATTTTTCGTTCATTTCTAGAGCTTTTTTTATAGTAATCCCTAATTCCATAGGTATTCTTTTTGCTATAAAATCCACTTCTTTATAGCTGAAGTTCATTGCCCTGCCTACATCTCTTATTGCACCTCTAGCTGCCATAGTACCAAAGGTAACTATCTGTGCTACCTTATCAGACCCGTATTTTCCAACTACATAATCTATTACTTCTTCTCTTCTTTCATAGCAAAAGTCAATATCTATATCCGGCATTGATATTCTCTCCGGATTTAAAAACCTTTCAAAAATAAGGCTGTATCTCAAGGGATCTATATCCGTTATTTTTAAAGCATAGGCTACCAAACTTCCTACAGCAGAACCCCGGCCCGGTCCAACCATAATATCCTTCTCTTTGGCATATCTAATAAAATCCCAAACTATAAGGAAATAATCAACATACTCCATGCTTTTTATAACCCCAAGTTCATATTCCAGTCTTTCTTTTATCTCATCTGTAATCTTATCGTACCTATC
>DPPH01000050.1:1478-4323 GCA_003539375.1 Clostridiales bacterium | reverse complement strand
TCAAGTTCTACATTACATCTTTCTGCTATCTTGTTTGTGTTTTCCGCCGCTTCCTCCATTCCGGGAAATATCTCCATCATTTCATCATAAGATTTAAGATAAAACTCCTCTGAAGGAAACCTCATTCTTTCTTCATCGACTGTTTTTTGAGTTTGTATGCACAGCAAGATATCATGAAATTTTGCATCTTCTTTATTTATGTAGTGAGTATCATTTGTCAGTACTAAAGGTATATCTAAATCTTTCCCAAAATCTATTAATTTTTCATTAATCAACTGCTGTTCTTCTATTCCGTGTTCCTGGAGCTCAAGAAAGAAGTTGTTTTCTCCAAATATATTCTTGTATTCTAGGGCAGTTTGTTTTGCCCTTTCAAAATTGCCATCTAAAATTTGAGAAGGAATCTCTCCGGCTATACAGGCACTTAGACAAATTAATCCTTCTGAATATTTCTTTAGTACCTCCTTATCGACCCTAGGTCTGTAGTAAAACCCATTTATGAATCCTTCCGATACTATCTTCATTAAATTCTTGTATCCCTGCTGGTTTTCAGCAAGTAAAATTAAATGATATTGATTTTTATCCTTTACAGGATCTTTATCTAATCGGCTTCTTTCAGCTATATATACTTCACATCCTATAATTGGTTTGATACCGTGAGCTTTTGCTTGCTTATAAAACTCTACTGCACCGTACATAACACCGTGATCAGTTACAGCAATATTTTTCATGCCCAATTCTGAGGCTCTTTCCATAAGTTTTGTGATTCTTGTAGCACCGTCTAAAAGACTGTACTCTGTATGTAAATGTAAATGAGTAAAATTCCTATCCATTAATATTCCACCTTTGATTATTACTATGTCTCTTTATATAATATATTCTTTATTTTATCATATTTACAGTCAATCCTAAAATAAATTATTTCTGATGAAATAACTAAAATAATCCTTTATTTCTTATTTATATTTGTAACAATTCATGATATACTACTATGATATAATAGTGTGTTGACAGAGGTGTATTTATGATTGAAGAATTAAGTGCAGGTGGTGTTGTATTTTTTAGAAATACAATTCTTCTTTTGAAAAAATTCAACGGAGACTACGTACTTCCGAAAGGGCGGGTCGAAGAAGGTGAAACTTTAAAGACAGCTGCTAAAAGAGAAGTAATGGAAGAAAGCGGCGCAAGGGTAAATGTGCTCCAGTACCTATCAAAGATCTCCTACGAATTTACTAGAAATACTACTGCTTCCAGCGTTAAAATCAGAAAAGTGGTCCACTGGTACATAATGGAAGCACGAGATATGGATTGCCACCCACAAAAAAACGAAGGCTTTATAGAAGCCGGGTTTTATCCTCTAGAGACAGCTGTCGAACTTGCTCGTTATGATGACGAAAGAAGCGTAATTAAAAGAGCAATTGATGAAATGGACTACATAAACTTCAATTGGAATTAGACTAATACCAGGAGGTCGTTAAAATGTCTTTTTCAGCAACTGTAAAAAACGAAATATGCAGGAAAATAGCTCCTGAAGAAAACTGCCTCACAGGTGAATTGGCAGCAATACTAAGATCTACAAAATCAATAAGTATAGAGAACAACAGCATCTCACTATCTATAAATACCGAAAACTCAGCCGTAGCAAGAAGAATATACTCTATAATTAAAGATAGGGATACAACTCATGTAGAAGTGAAGATAGCTAAAAATAGAAGATTAAAAAAACACCACTCATACATTGTAAATATAAGTAATCTGTCAGATGATATAATCAAGAAAACCATGTTTTTAAAATCTGATTCTAAAACTTATAGAAATATAAACAAAAGAATTCCTATGGATATTCTAAAGATTAGAAATTGCAAGAAAGCTTATTTAAGAAGCTATTTTTTAAGCAACGGCTCAATAACTAATCCGGAAAAATCATACCACCTGGAATTTGTAAGCTACAATCAAAAACATGCTAAAGACTTGGCAGACCTTCTTTCCTGCTTTGATTTAAAAGGTAAATACATAAAACGAAACAACTACTATATTACCTACCTGAAAGAAAGCGAACAGATTGTAGATCTCTTGAATGTATTTGGTGCATACAACTCCCTACTTGATGTTGAAAATATTAGAATAATAAAAGATATGAGAAACAACATCAATCGAGTCGTAAACTGTGAAACGGCTAACCTGAGCAAGACGGTAAACACTGCCGTAAGACAGATACGAGCTATAAGAAAAATTGAAGAAAAAATGGGTTTAGAAAATCTTCCCGACAATCTTAGAGAACTAGCAAAGCTTAGATTAAGAAATAAAGAAGCATCTTTAAAAGAACTTGGAGAGCTATTAAATCCACCTGTTGGAAAATCTGGTGTGAATTATAGATTGAAAAAAATAGAAAAAATTGCAGAAGGTCTGTAGAAAGGAGGTTTATATGAAAACAATTGAATATACAATAAAAAATAGTATAGGTCTCCATGCTAGACCAGCAGCTATTTTTGTAAAGAAGGCAAACGAATTCATAAGTGATATTAAGATTCTTAAAGATGGTAAAGAAGCAAATGCAAAAAGTATTATTAATGTCATGTCCTTAGGGGCTGTAAAAGGTTCGGAGATTTCATTACAAGCAAAAGGCGATGATGAATCGGAAGCATTGGACGCCTTAACAGAATTACTTGATTCTTTTGTAGAAGAGTACTAAAAAATAATCCCTTTAATCGGGGATTATTTTAGTTATTAGGAGACCCAGTTTATCTGAATCATGTTTGATATACTGCTTCTCAACTTCCAAAAAATCTTCTTCAACTAATTCTATGTTCATATCCGTAATAATTTTTCTCTGATTGTCATCCAGAAG
>DPPH01000050.1:0-1194 GCA_003539375.1 Clostridiales bacterium | reverse complement strand
TTATTATTTACAAATACATAATCAATTATGTTCTGACCGCAGTGTTCTATCAAAGCATTTAGATGATTTAATACATTATATCCATCGGTTTCCCCTGGCTGGGTCATAATATTAGCTATATAAACAACCTTCGCCTTAGATTCTTTAATATGTCTTACTACATCCTTAACCAAGATATTTGGTATAACACTGGTGTATAACGACCCCGGTCCTAATACAACTACATCCGCCTCCCTTATGCTGGCTACTGTTTCGTACATCGGTTGAGACTCTTCCGGTATCAACATCATCTTCTTTATTGTATCTCCTGTTTTTCTTACATACTCCGGTATGTAATTTTCGCCGTAAATTATTTCCCCGCTCTTAAGTTCAGCCTTTAAGCTTGCATCTTCTAGTGTCATGGGAAGTATTTTACCGGTTATCCTAAATATACTGCCAAGTTCTTTTAAGGCATGTTCAAAATCTCCGAAAATTTCATACATAGCTGCTATAAATAAATTTCCAAAGGATTGGCCTTTTAAATATCCTTCTTTAAACCTATGCTGCATAAGTTTTTCAGTTATAGGCTCTACATCTGACAGGGAAATTAAGCAGTTTCTAATATCTCCTGGGGGTAGCATTCCCATGTCTTCACGGAGCTTTCCCGATCCTCCACCATCATCAGCAACGGTTACTACTGCTGTAATATTATCCGTATAATTTTTTAAACCTCTAAGTAGTATTGAAAGTCCTGTACCTCCACCAAATACTACTACATTTTTCCCTTTATTTTTACTCATAACCATCATCCCTTACAGCATTCGCTGGTGATATCCCCTTCTCTGTATAAAGTTAGAATATCTCCCTGTTTTTTTTCTTCTACAAACCCAAGTTTTTCAAAAAAACCAGATGTATCATCCCGGCATTCTACATACACTCTTTCTATACCTAAATCATAGGCTTTTCTAATAAGGATTCTAAGCATGAAATCACCATAATATTTATTTCTATAACCTTCTTTTACTCCAAAATTATCAATATAAAATTTTCCATCTTTAGTAAATAACCTTCCTATTCCGACTAATTCTTCATCTTCCTCATATATTCCTATGTTGAAAGAGAATTCATCATAAAAATCCTCCCCACCTACTCCAAAAATTTCTTTTCTTAATCCTACTACTTCTCCTAAGTCTTTATTTCCTTTAAACCATTTGC
>DPPH01000169.1:1539-3037 GCA_003539375.1 Clostridiales bacterium | reverse complement strand
AAACCAACTTTACCTGTTTCTTGTATATATTTATCAATTCTTTCCATTATACTTAAATTACTCATATATTCCTCCCAGTTATTATATATAAATTATACTCATGAAAATTTTAACCGTCAAATAGGTAATTATTAAATATTTTCATTTTTATTGGGTATAACTATAATGTATTGCGATAAAAGCTTTAACTTATGATTATTTAAGGAGGTTCTAATGAAAATTAGTGAATTAATAAATACTTACGGTGAAAAACACAACCCTTATCAAGGAAATTTGGTTAACCATCTTCCAATGGGACAGTTAGCTATGTATAAAATCTCAGATAGCATAGAAAAAATGAAAGAATATACAGAAAAATATGTAGGCGGTAGAGATATTAACAAGGTAAGTGAATTTTACGATGAAGTTGATAGTTTGGAAGAAACTTTAGGAAATAGAAATCAATACGAATCAGCTCTAGCCATCTTAGAAAAAGATATGAATCATGAAAACGCAGATTATTACATCAAAAAAGTTCTAAACGAGTATCCTTTAGGTATGTCTTCAGGTTTATTTCACGTATTGATAAGACTTGCTTATGCAGTTGAAGGATATGAAATCGATAAAGATTATCTTCCGGAAATAAAAAGAGCAGTAGCATATTATATTACTGCATACAGAGAAGCTGGGATTTTCAGTAGAAAAGTAGATAGTGAATCAATTTTAAATGAAGGAGAAAAGCTTTACAGTAAAGAATATGTTAAAGAAATATTATCAAATAAAAGCTCATTAGGCCAAAAAATGAAAGCACTCTACGATAGTAACGATTACATGAAGGACGGTTTTATAGTTCAAGGTGATTCTGATGAGAAAATCAAAGGAGCCCTTGATATTTCACTAAATGCTTATCTGAATACAGAAAGTATTGTAGCTCTTCATTGTATTACCGGTACCCATGCTCTTATAGTACTGAAAAAATATTTTGAAGATTTTAATAAGGCTGTAGATGTTCTTAATACATGTATTATTACTCATCTAGTAGCTTCAGAAATCGGTGAATATCATTTATCAAACCAAGAATATACACCACTAACCTGGAAGGAAATTCATAAGACTGCTGAAGAAGTAACAGATGTTCATGCTGTTAAACTTGCATACACAGCTTACCAGTTAAATAAGATTTATGAAGACAAAAGATTCCCTACTTCTGCAGCTGTACGACTTAATCTAAGTAAATAAAAAGTACTACCTTTAAAAGCAGCACTTTAAATAGTTATATATTTTATCTCCCGTATAGTTGTGTTATATGGGAGATTTTTTCTGATAAATCTCTTATCAGCAAGTTACTAGCCAATCTCCATGTCCAATTATCTCCTAAAGTTGCTGGAGTATTCATTCTTGATTCATTTCCAAGATTGAGAAAGTCCTGCATAGGAGCTATAGCTAAATCTGCAGTTGATGACCACGCTGTTTTTATTAATTTCCAACTTATGTCTTTATCATTTTTCTCTTTAATATA
>DPPH01000169.1:0-1241 GCA_003539375.1 Clostridiales bacterium | reverse complement strand
GTTCCAGTATATACTACCGAATTTTTACAGTAATTGTGGGGCAAATATGGATTACTAGAATCTCCATCAAAGGCAAACTGTAAAACTTTCATTCCTGGATATCCAGTATCATCTATTAGATTATGAACTTCTTTCGTCAAAAAACCTAAGTCCTCTGCAATTATGTCTAAATTACCAAGTTGTCTTTTTATTTCCTTGAATAATTCAAGTCCCGGACCTTTTACCCACTTTCCTTTTACTGCATCTTTAGAATTTTTTTCAACCTCCCAATATGCTTCAAATCCTCTAAAGTGATCGATCCTTAGTTTATCGAACAATCTAAAACTGTGTTGAATTCTTTTTATCCACCATTTATAATTATCTTCTTTTATGTTTTTCCAGTTGTAAATTGGATTTCCCCAAAGCTGTCCTTTTTCAGAAAATAAATCCGGTGGTACCCCAGCTACTGTTTTAGGTTTTAAGTCTTTATCTAGATTGAAATATTTTGAATTAGCCCAGATATCTGAACTATCCTCTGCTACATATATAGGCATATCGCCAATTATATTAATATTTCTGTTGTTTGCATATTTTTTTAATTTTTCCCATTGAGTAAAAAAGTAGAATTGAGTGAATACCCAAAAAAATATATCTTTTTTATTTTTGTTTTCAAACTTCTGAACACTATTCGAATCATATTCTTTAAATCTATCTTCCCACTCAAGCCATGATTTTCCTTGCTGGTAATCTTTAATAGTCATAAAAAGTGCAAAAGGTCTCAACCATTCTTTTTCTTTTATATAGAATTCTTCCAGCTTTTTTTTAGATAAATCATAATCTTTATTGTATATTAATCTCAAAAGTTTGTATTTGTTTTTATATAGTTTATTATAATCAATAGAGTCGTCTCTACTTTTTAAGTTATATTCATTAACATCTTCTTCTGATATATATTCTTTTTCAATAAATTCTTCTATATCTATAAAATACGGATTACCGGCAAAGGCTGAAAAACTTTGATAAGGTGAATCTCCATATCCTGTTATTCCCAGGGGAAGTATTTGCCAGTTTTTTTGATCTGATTCTTTTAAAAAATCTATAAATTTATATGCTTCTTTTCCAAAATCTCCTATACCGTATTTACCAGGCAAGGATGAAATATGAAGTAAAATACCGCTTTCTCTATTCATAGTTTTCCTCATTTCTTTTATTCTATTAATATTATACATTAAATATAGAAAATATATAAATATATAATATAT
>DPPH01000177.1:1188-8464 GCA_003539375.1 Clostridiales bacterium | reverse complement strand
ATCTAATTTATCAAAATATGAAGTAAAGATAAAAAAGAAAAACAAGAATATTGATATTAGTGATAAGGATAAAATAATAAGTCTAATAAAAAAGGCGAAAAGACCTGTAATAGCAGTCGGTCTTACTGCACATAGATATAATTTAAAAGAAAAATTAAGTCAACTGGTTGAAAAAATAAAAGCTCCGGTATTTTTAACACCAATGGCAAAAGAGATGATTTCTCAAGAAAATTCTTGGTATGGAGGAGTTTTATTTCATGCTAAAAGTGACAAAGCAGCGGATCTATATAGAAAGGCAGACTTAGTAATAGGAATAGGATACGACCCTATAGAATTCAACTACGAAGCCTGGATGCCTAATGTTCCTTTAATTCATGTTGATACATCAAAAGCAGACATTTCTTCTGACTATAAAGAAGTTTATGAAATGATAGGAGATCTAGATAATGCTATAGATGTATTGTTAGAAGAAACTTTTTCAGAATCTCAATGGGAAAAATCTGAAATCTTATCAAACAAAAAAAGACTACTTAATTCTTTAATGATAAAAACTGAGAAATTAAACCCGGTAGATTTGATTACAGAACTTAACAGGCAAGTTTCTGATGATAGTATAATCACCTGTGACGTAGGAGCTCATTTACATTTGATGGGACAACTTTGGAAAGCTGATAACAACAAATTTATTATTACAAACGGATGGTCTGGTATGGGCTTTTCAATTCCGGCAGCAATAGGAGCTAAACTTTCCAAACCTGAAAGTGCAGTAGTAAGTATTTCTGGAGATGGTGGATTTCTTATGAACTGCGGAGAAATAGCACTTGCTAAAAGACTGAATTTAAACATTGTATTTATAGTTATGGTAGATAAAGATTACAGCTTAATAAAGGTTAAACAAAATTGGAAAGAAGTAGAAGAGTATGCTACTCAGGTAACTGAAGATGATTATTTCAAGTCAGACTATTTTTTAGGTGTTCCTATTTTGAAACTTAAAGATAAAGAAGATTTAGAAGATGTTCTGAAAGCTGGATTCAACAGTGAAGGACCGGTAATTATAGAAGCTGAAGTTGATGGCAGTATATATCAGGAGTTAATTACAAGAGATTATAAATAAACCTTACATCAAATAGCAATAATTATCATGAAATAAATATTTGTTCCTTTATAATAGTATCTAGGAGTGGAAAGAATGAACTATATAAAATCAATGAATGAAGTACTAGACTATATAGAAAATAATCTAAATGAAGAAATTAGTATTGATGAAATAGCGAAAATTGCATGCATTTCAAAATTTCATCTACACAGAACATTCCAATTTTTAGCAGGAGAAAATATAGGCGAATACATAAGAAAGAGAAGACTAACAAAAGCAGCTCAAGAAATGGTGACTGGTGATAAAAAAATAATAGATTTAGCATTTGAATACGGCTATTCCAGTCCAGAATCATTTTCAAGAGCCTTTTCAAAATGGCATGGAGTCTCTCCATCTAAAATTGGAAGAAATGAAAACCTTATAAAAGCATACCAGAGAATTTCTTTCCATCTCACAGTAAAAGGAGGAGAACAAATGAATTACAAAATTATTGAAAAAGAAAGTTTTAAAGTAATAGGAAAAAGCATAAGAGTTTCAACAGAAGATAATGAAAATTTCAAAACCATACCAAAATTTTGGCAGGAATCACATAAAAATGGATTCTGTAATAGTCTTATGGGAAAAGCAGGACCACTGGGTATCTTAGGAATATGCATGGATATGGATGAAGAAGATTCTAAGTTTACTTATATGATAGCCGTAGAAGAAAATCAAGAAATAGAAGGTGAAAATCTTGATTTAATAGATATACCATCACAGTCTTGGGCTGTATTTGAATGTATAGGTCCTATGCCTGATGCTATGCAAACAGTATGGAAGAAAATATTTAATGAATGGTTTCCTTCTACTGGTTATAAACATGCAGATGCACCTGAACTAGAAGTTTATTACCCGGGAAATCCTAATGATGAGAATTATAAATCAGAAATATGGATACCGGTTGTAAAAGAATAATTAGTTAAAGCTGTCAGTTTTTACCGACAGCTTTAAATTTTAAATAAGATTACCAGCAGCTTTGACTTTTATTCTAGTTGCATTTCCAGGGTGATAAGCCAAAGGTACATCTTCAACTTCAACAATATCTATTGAATCTTCTTTTGCACCGGCATCTAAAGCTATTTGTACAGCTTCTTTTTTTGCAGTTTTAAGAGCATCATCTCTTGTTATCTTATCACTTAAAGTAAAGAGCTTTTCATAGGTACCACTTACTTGAGCAATTCCAGCGCCTATTGCATTTGCTACAGGGAAATTATCAGGCTTAATAAGTTCAGAAACCCCTTTTATCTTATCTTTTACAATAATGCCGCCACCTCCTACGAGGACAACAGGGACATCTTTAGCAGATAGCTTCATTTTATCTATACCTTCTTCTAATTTTGCAGTCATAAGATTCATGGTTTTTTTAGCAAATTCCATAGGTATGTGAGCAACTTTATTAGTATCTCCTATATTAGCCATTCCTAGTCTTACTGCAATATCTGTTGCTGTCATTGTATCACCACCGAAACATAGAGCTTTTTCAGTAAGCTTATAACCTACACTGTCGGGGCCTATTTTTATTTCAGAACCATTTTCTCTAATGATTGTTCCACCACCTAATCCGATAGCCATAATATCAGGCATTCTAAAGTTGGTTCTAGCTCCACCTACATCAGCAGCCAGAGAAGACTCTCTAGGAAAAGAATTCACAATGACTCCTATATCTGTAGTTGTTCCACCTACATCTAACACTATGGCATTTTCTTTATTGCTAAGGAAAGAGGCACCTCTAATACTGTTTGTAGGACCGCAGGCAACAGTAAGTATCGGGAATCTTTTTGTGTAGTCTACGTTCATAAGAGTACCGTCATTTTGACATAGATAGACTTTGGCATTTTTTATACCTTCTTTTTGAAGAGCAGACACAAAGCCCTCTGTTACTATCTCTGCTGTAGTCATTAGTGCAGAATTAAGCACTGTGGCATTTTCTCTTTCAAGAAGCCCCATACTTGCTACTTCATTTGACAATGATATTGGTATATCTCCTAATACATTTTTTACTATCTCAGCAGCTTTGTATTCATGTTCTGCTTTAACTGGAGAGAAAACACAGGAAATAGCTATAGAATCCACCTTTCCCTTCATATCTTCTGCCGCTTTTATTATTTCATTTTCATCGATTGGATTTATTTCTCTTCCGTCGAATTCATAACCGCCTTTTACTATGTAGTAATTATTGCTAATAGATTCTTTTAAATCTTCAGGCCAATCTATCATAGGCTCTATTGAATGTGTAGCAGGAGATCCTAATCTAATTATTCCAACTTTGCATAATTTTTTTCTCTCAACTATTGCATTAGTGCATTGAGTTGTACCGAGCATAGCATAATTTATTTTTTTCTTATCAATATTTATATTTTTTAGTACTTGAGCCACTGCCTTATATATTCCAGTACTTACATCTTCGGTCGTAGGTACTTTTACCCTTGAAAGTATTTTCAAAGAATCATCAATGATTACAGCATCTGTATTTGTACCTCCTACATCAACTCCTAATCTATACATTAGCTACCTCCTTCATTAGTTCTTCTATAGGAATATAATCTAAGTCATATTGGAAATACTTAGGTCCAACTGTTTCGAGTCCTTTTTTAGTTCTCCACATATCGTTGCATTTTAAACCTATCACAACAACTCTTCTTCCGTATTTTAATGCATCAGTAGTAATAGGAGAAACATTTTCAGTATCTACCATACATATTAGATCTGGAGTAGTAGCTATTACTTTTCCATTTTTCTTTGCAACTAAATTTTCATTTTGGAAGTTAACCTCGCAGTTATATCCTTTGTAGTTATCTATTCCGTCTAATTTTACGGTTCCAAAGTTAAAACCAGCCTTGGTTTCCCTTAAAACATCTACAATTTTTCCTTTAAAAAGTTCATAGCCATTTATTTCATCAAGCAACTGATTTATAGGAGGAGTATCTTTTTTTGTAGATTCCCTAATAGAAGTTCCTATTTTTTCAGAGAAACTCATTATATCTCTTATTGCACATTTCTTTACCTGCTTGCCTGTCATAGGATATATGCATATCATAACAGAACCACCTTGAGCAACAGTCATAGCTCTTGCAATATTTTCAGACCATTTATTGTTTATTGTTTCAAGTACACTTACGTTTCCTTTTTCATCTGTTACTACCATTGGACCAGAAGTTATTCCGTGAAGATGATATGTTACCATCTGTAGTTCAGGAAAGGCTCTACCCATTCCATCACCGTCAACAATAGGTATACCCATCTGAGCTGCAACAGCAAGAGGAATCATTGAATTAACACCACCTGCTTCTATTGGCATAGTTGCAAATATTTTTTTACCTAAATATTTTTCCATAGCTTCAAAAGCTCTTTTGAATTCTCCGCCGTTTGCTATTTTTTCAACCAATACAGTCGGAGCACCCATCATTGCAGTTGGAACTATAAGTGCGTCATCAGGGATGCTTTCCACATCAATAACTTTTACAGGTCCGTAATTTTCTATAGCCTGAAGAGCCATGAGTTTTCCTACATATGGGTCGCCACCACCGCCTGTTCCTAGAAGAGCTGCCCCCAGTGCGATATCTTCGATTGATTGTTTATTTAATTCTTTCATGTAATCATCCTTTCTTATTTTGATATTTTTTTAGAAATTAGGTATATAACCATAGAAACTACTATACCGTTCACAGGTTGAATTCCCCATTTAAAATATATTGCTACTAGACTTCCGATAAGCCAAGCAGCTACTGCTGCATAGTCAATTCCTTTTTTTGCTGTAAAAGTAGAAGCCTCACCTTTGTTTACTATCCAGTATTCAGCTATCATAATACCTGCTACAGGTGGAACTGCAGAAGTCAATAGAGATAAAAATCCAACGAAATAATTTATAATTCCGAAAACAGCTAAAAGAGTTCCTGCAATACCTGCCACGGCAGTTGCAATACTTCTTTTGGAATCATCTAGGTTGAACAGATTTGTTATAGCAAGTCCACCGGAATAAGCATTTATAGTGTTTGTTGTCCAGGTTGCTAGTATTAATGCAATTAGACCGAAAGCTGGAACACCTAAATCGGTAAGCACTATAGATATATCATATGTACCGGAAACCAAACTCATGATTCCTCCCATTGTAATCATGGCAAATCCTGCTGGTATAACTCCAAATACTGATGATTTTACAACATCTTTTCTGTTTTTGGCATATCTAGAATAATCACCTGCTATTACTCCACCTAAAGCAAAAGAACCAACGGTCATAGCTATACCTGAAAGCATGGACATTGATTGAGGAGGAGTATAGTTCATAAGTATTTCTGTTCCGAATTTTGAAAAAGATGCAAATACCCCATATATAGATACCAGTATTAAAGATGGTACAGCTATGTAATTTAAATATTTAAGTGCATTAAATCCATATATTGCTGTAATCAGCATAATAATACCCCACATAAATGAAGAAACAGGTATAGGTATATTTAGATTGAATGCACTGGCCATTATACCGCTGAATGCAGATCCGCATACATTTGCTTGAAAACCAAACCATCCCAAACATGCTATACCCAATATTAATGATATAACTATTCTAGATCCTTTTTTACCGAAGGATTGAGCTGCTGCACTTACAGTTGGTAGACCGGTATCACTAGCCTGCATACCTTGAAAACACATGTATATAACTACTATAAGATAACCTATTACCCCTGCTATTAGTGCGTTTGTTACAGTCAATCCTGATACTAAAAGTCCTCCTATCATTAGTGAAGGCACACAAATCATAGAACCTATCCATATTAGTGCAATACTACCCCAGGATTGTCTTTCTGATTGGGGAATTTCATTTAGAGCATACTGCTCTACAACTTTTTGATTTGCTTCTGACATAATTAACACTCCTTTTTAATATATTTTGTTTTGATTACTTTAATATATAGCAAGATACATGCCGAAATATTTAAGAAAATAGTTGGTAAAAACAAGATTAATGAGAAAAAAACATGAAAATAATAGAATGTTTAACAGAAAAGTAATAAAAAAAGAGAAATATAGTCCTATAATTCTCAAATTTCTCAAAATTATAATATTTATCATCATATGAAAACATTTATATTGAGAATTATGAGAAAAATATGTATAATGATAAAGAGAAGGTGAAAATATGGAAAATAAAATTTCGAAATTTTTAGAAAATAATAATTTGAATCTTTGTTTTTTTTCTCAAGAGAAAATAATTCTATGCAGTATGAGCAAAACACCCAGTAGAAATAACAGAATCAGATTATTAAACAAAAGAGATTCTTTTATTGATTTTAAAAATAGTTATATATTCATATTTAAATTCAAGCTTGGAGTTGAATACGGATTTATATGGAAGTATGATAGAAAACCAAAAGAAAAAGATCTTATTAACTGTGACTTCTTTTCTGAAATAATTTCAAACAACTACAGTAATGAAGATTTAAAGATAAAAGAAAAACTATACAGAAAAGTCATAGAAACTATAGGTGACAATATTTCATATAATCTGATTTTAAAAAACGAAAATGATAAAATAATCTACTCAAATACAAATAAAACTGAAGAACTTGATGAGTTAAATGAACCAAAGCAGATAACAAGTGATAATAAAAAAATTGGGACTGTTTATCTAAACTCTGATGGAAATATACAAGAATCTAAAATCACAAAAAAACATAAAAAGAGATTTTTAAATAAACTTATAGGAAGCAGTTCCCAGATGAAAAAAGTAATAGAAATGGTAGACATCGTATCTGAAAACAATAGCACTGTCATAATAAGGGGAGAAAGTGGTACTGGTAAAGAAGAAATTGCAAATCTTATACATCAAAGAAGTATAAGAAACAAAGGTCCTTTTATACCTATAAACTGCGGAGCAATACCTGAAAATCTTTTGGAAAGTGAGCTTTTTGGATATGAGAAGGGGGCATTTACAGGAGCAANNAGCAGTTCCCAGATGAAAAAAGTTGTGGAAATGATAGACATTGTATCTGAAAATAACAGTACTGTAATAATAAGAGGAGAAAGCGGAACTGGTAAAGAAGAATTCGCAAATCTCATACATCAAAGAAGTCGAAGAAGTAAAGGGCCTTTTATACCGATAAACTGCGGTGCAATACCGGAAAATCTTTTGGAAAGTGAGCT
>DPPH01000177.1:683-919 GCA_003539375.1 Clostridiales bacterium | reverse complement strand
GATGAGATAGGAGACATGTCTGGGAATCTCCAGGTAAAACTTTTAAGAACTCTGCAGGAAAAAAACATTCAAAGGATAGGAGGAAATGAACTAATACCTATAGATGTAAGAATTATATGCGCGACAAATAAAAACTTAGAAGATATGATATCAAAGGGTGAATTTAGAGAAGATTTATATTACAGAATAAATGTTATTCCAATCATTGCCCCTTCTCTTAAAGGAAAAGAAAAGGA
>DPPH01000177.1:0-462 GCA_003539375.1 Clostridiales bacterium | reverse complement strand
TACGTAAAAAAATACTGCATAGATTTTAAAAAAGGGTTTAAATATTTTAACAGAGAAACTTTAAACTTTCTGTCTAAATATGAGTGGCCTGGAAATATAAGAGAGTTGATAAATGTAGTAGAGTACGGTGTGGCTACTTCTTCGGGAGATATGATAGGGTTGGAAAATCTACCTAGAAATGTAATTAAGTCAAAAAAGTTTGAAAAAACTGAATCAAAAGTAGTAAATGGGATAAGAAGCAAAAATAAAAACAAAAAAAACATATTTAAACTACTAGATGAATATGGATATTCAACAGATGACAAAAAAAGGCTAGCTGAAGACATAGGGATATCCTTAGCTACTTTATACAGATGGATAAAGGATGAGGAGAATAAAAATGAAGATTATAGATAAATCATGGATTAAACCACTATCCATGGGAAGTGTAGTACTTGGTTCAGGAGGAGGAGGAAAAACTAA
>DPPH01000178.1:2151-3431 GCA_003539375.1 Clostridiales bacterium | reverse complement strand
ACAATATTATATTTACTCATCTTTACCCTCCTTCACTTGTTTGATTGCATTTACAGGGCAAACTTGAGCACAAATGGAGCAACCTACACACATATCTGTATTAATTGATGATTTTAAATCGTCGATACCCTTGTATTTTTTCATAGCTATCGGTGGGCAGTTTGTTTTAACACAAGTTCTGCAACCTATACATACTTTAGGATCTACATAGAAAGGTGTTTCTTTTATTTTGAAGTTAAGAGCACAAGGTCTGGTAGTTATAACTATAGATAGTCCTTCATATTTAAGCTCTTCTTTTATAGTTTTAGAAGCTTCATCATATTTAAATTGGTCAACAGATACTACTCGCTTAAAGCCCATCTCTTTAACCAATCCTTCGATACCTACATTCATATCGTACTTTTCACCGTACTTACCGGTACCTCCGTTAGGTTGGCCTCCAGTCATTGCTGTTAGTCCGTTGTCAAGAATTAGTAAGGTCATGTTGTACTCTGGGTCCATTTGGTGGAGAAGGTTTAGCATACTAGGCATACCTGAGTGGTAAAAAGTACCATCACCTATTACAGCTACTAAAGGTTTTTTGTCACCTTTTTTCTCATAAGCCTTAGACATTCCTTTCATTATTCCTATGCTGGCACCCATACTTAAACTTGAATTAAGGACTTTAAGTGGGGGTAAAACCGCCATAGTGTAGCACCCTATGTCTCCAATAACTTCTGCTTTAGCTTTCTTCAAAATATCAAAAACCGGTCTGTGTGGACATCCAGCACAGAACATTGGAACTCTTGCTGTAACTTCTTCTTCATCTTGAGCAATTTGATATTTTTCTTCTTTTACAACTCCCGCTTCTTTTAGACCTTTTTCAATATCTTCTGTATTTAATTCACCGGTAAAACTGAAAAATTCTTTACCCTTACAAGAAATACCCTTGATTTTTAGCTCATCTTCTATAAAAGGCATCATTTCTTCAATTACTATTATTTCTTTATACTCTCTACTAAGTTCTTTTAGTCTTTTAATAGGTAGGGGATAAACCATACCTAGTTTAAATATACTCACATCAAGACCTAATTCTTTTAGATTAGGGTACATAAGTCCAGAAGTTACTATTAGGACATCTTTACTACTACCTTTTTCATAGCGATTAATATCCATGGTATTAGCATCTTCTGCTAATTTCTCCAGACGTTCTTTCATAACGTATTGTTTTTCAAAAGTATTTGGTGGAAGCATTCCGTAATCTTCCAGTTCACCATTGAATCCTGATATTTCTACTTTTT
>DPPH01000178.1:0-1864 GCA_003539375.1 Clostridiales bacterium | reverse complement strand
AGCATAAAGGGACTGTTGTATTCTTCGCTCATTTTAAGACCGAGTTTCACAAAGTCCTTAGCTTCCTGGCTGTCGCTGGGATCAAGAATAGCAAATTTTGCAAATTTACCGAAAATTCTGTTGTCCTGTTCGTTTTGGGAGCTAAGCATACCAGGATCATCTCCTGATACAAGTAAAAATCCGCCGTTGATTTTAGTTTGGGTGAAAGTCATAAGGGGATCAGCAGCTATATTAAGACCTACGTGTTTCATGGACACTAAAGCTCTAGCACCAGCAAAGGATGCACCTATCCCTACCTCAAGTGCAACTTTCTCGTTAACTGAAAATTCAGAGTAAATATCAGGATATTCTGTATTTAAACTGTGTACAATCTCTACTGTAGGAGAACCTGGAAAGCTTGAAGCTACAGATCCGCCTCCTTCATAAAAACCTCTTGCTATTGCAGCATTTCCCGACATTATTTTATATTTTTTATCTTCCAATGGGACACCTCCTTACTTTTATTTATACCCAATAATAATATTTTCAAAAATAAAATACTGCCTTAATGAAAGCAGTATTCTCATGATTTTAAAGGTAATCCTTTCAGTTGGTATTGTTTAGGAGTTGTTTTATATTTTTCTTTAAAAATCCTTATGAAATGAGATGGACTATCATAACCAAGTTCAAAGGACACTTCCGTAACAGTATCATGTTGCAAAAGATCCAATGATTCTTCAAGTTTTAAGTTGTTCAAATATTTTTGAGGAGACATACCCATTTCCTTTTTAAAATGCTGTGAAAAATTAGACTCACTCATATTTGTTTTTTGGGAAATATCTTTCAAGGTAATGTTTTCTTTTAAATTGTTTTTCATTATATCTGCAGCTATCATTACTGGATTATCCTTACCTTTAATTAAACACTTTGAAGCAGAAGATATATTGAGTAAGTTATATACTAATTTTTGTGCATAGATATCTATTAAAAATTTATCCTTATGCCTCTTTTCTATTCCGAATTCCATTAATTTCTCTAAATCTTCTCCAATATTATATTTGTGATTGTTTAGAATTAACTCATTTGCCTTTTCAGTTGAAATACCATCAATAGTTATTTCAGATTTTTTAATTACCTGGTCTATAAGCTGTGTATTTAATTCAAATACTAATGCCTTAGTAGGCTTGCTTATTTCCATGAGAACATTACTATGAGAAGGAAGCATTAAAGACTGGCTTTTGTCGTAGGTATATTTTTTATGGTCTACAGTAATTTTTTTCTCTCCCTTTAATATAGTACAAAGTCTTGGATAACTGTGAGATTTATACTTTCCTATATGATTGGCAGGAATATCGTAATATAAAAGTTTTACATACTCTGTCTCAAATCCGTGAATATTTTCAAGACCGTTTTCTAGCATTGGAATCATTACATCGCCTTCTTTCTATATAAACTTCAATATTGTTAAAAATAAAACAATAATTTTTAAAATTATCATTATTTTTTGAAATGATCGTTAGTTTTTATCCACTGAATATACTATTATTACCTTAAATACTAAGTATAAGCATACATTAGTATATAAAACCAGTCAACTATAATGTTAAAATATTAACAAAAATTAAAGGAGGACTATAATGAATTTAAATTGGTTTAGAGTACCCAAAGATATTGTTTTTGGAGAAGGAGCTCTTTCATATTTAGCAGACTTAGAAGGAAAGAAAGCTACACTAGTCACAGGCGGTAGTTCAATGAAAAGATTTGGATTTTTAGATGAGGCAAGATCCCAGTTAGAAAAAGCAGGGATGGAAGTTTCCATTGTAGATGGTGTTGAACCTAATCCATCTATTGAAACTGTTATTAGAGGTGGAAAAGAAATGCAGGA
>DPPH01000128.1:7608-10113 GCA_003539375.1 Clostridiales bacterium | reverse complement strand
TCAAAATTACCAGACACAAAAGAAAAACTTGAATTATTCTATCAGGAATATTACGTACCTAATGAAATTATATATCATCTTACAGATTTTCTTTTAAAGCACCTTAAAAAAGATGTGTGTATTATGAAAGATGATGATGTTCAAGAGCTTCTTGCTATTGCATATGATGAATTATCTAAACAATATGGAGATATCCTTTGTTCTTTTATACGATGGTTCAAAGATAGTTTTAAAACAAAATATTTAAATGATTATTACATGTCAAAAAGACAAGATAAATCAGATCGGTTGTCCTGATTGTAGAGAAAAAAAGAAAATACCTATACAAGGAGTCAACGATATTTTTAGTATATCTTCTGATTTAGAGGAAATGTGGGATTGGGAAAAAAATAAAGAAATAAACCCATATCATCTACTTAAAACTAGTGAAACAAATATTCATCTAAAGTGTAACAAAGGCCATGAGTTTACCCGATCCGTTAGAAATTCTGTCAGAAACTTTAATTGTCCGGTATGCAAACAGGAGAGAAATTCTATTTCAAATTATCCTCATATGGTTAAACAATGGGATTTTTTAAAAAATGAAGAGATAGATATTAATATTGTTTCTTCTCATTCAAAAAACGATGCATGGTGGAAGTGTAAAGGATGTGGTTATGAATGGCAATCTAAGATATCATCTAGAAGAGCATCTAAAGGATTATGTCCGTGTTGTGAGAATAGAACAGTAGTTGTAGAAGGAATAACAGATTTATTTACAATAGTACCAGACTTAAAAATTGATTATGATTTTAAAAAAAATATCGGAATAAACAAAGCTTTATTATCAACATCATATAACGAACCAATACATTGGAAATGCAATACTTGTGGTTATGAGTGGTTAGCTTCTCCTGTTGGAAGAATAAAAAAAGAAAATGGTAATTATATTGCGAGAAGTTGCCCATCTTGTGTAGGTTTAGTACGTACAAAAACATATGCGGAAGAATATCAAGAATTGAATGATAGATTCATTGAAAATAAAAACAAATGTAGACTTTCTGACTTAAAAAACAAAGACAAAAGATTAAATTTTTGGTGGCATTGTTATATTTGTGGAGAAGATTTTGAATCTACACTTAGTTCTATGATTCGATCAAAGGATTCTAAAAATAAAGGTTGTCCATATTGTGCTGGGAAGAAAGTTAAAAGAGAAAATAGTTTTGCTTATCTTCACCCAGAATTAATGGATGAATATGACCCTGAAAACAGAATTGACCCCTACGAGGTAACAGAATATAGTGGTAAATATGTTAAATGGATATGCAGAAATAACCCAGAACATAAATGGAAAGCTCGATTTTATTCTAGAGCAAGAGGAGAAGGTGGGTGTAATATCTGCCGTAACTGGAACTATGGCAAAATGTTTTCTGAAGAACATCCAGAATTTGAAACTTATTACGATACTGAAAAGAATGAAAGACCTTTTAATACTTACTCTAATATGTCGAATGAAAATGCTTGGTGGAAATGTGAAAAAGGTCATAGTTTCGAACAGTCTATTATGAATTATTCAAGACAAGGTAGATTTGAATGTCCTGTGTGTACAAATAAAATATTGGTTAAGGGTGAAAATGACCTTGAATCTCAATATCCTGACTTAGCATCAGAATTTGATATAGAAAAAAACGGAACTACACCAGATATGATTTTAAGCTCACATACTAACGCTGAAATATGGTGGAAATGTAATGAAGGTCACGAATTTCAACGTTCGGTGTGGTATAGAGTTAATCAAGTAAATGACTGTCCAGTATGTAATCGTTCATTTATTATTAAAGGAGTTAATGACTTTCAAACCGCATACCCTGATGTAGTTAAGATATGGGATTACCAAAAAAATGGAAGAGGTCCTGATACTATTTCTGATATAGATACTAGAAAATATTCTTTTAAGTGTACTCTAGGACATCAATATGAAACTCAGTTAAGTAGAGCGATTAACCACAATTTTGAGTGTTTAGTATGTACAAATAAAATTGTAAAAGAAGGCATAAATAGTTTATTGGATACAGATTTAGAGCTAACAAAAGAATGGAGTCCCTCAAATGAACGTGGTCCTGAAACTTATTCTAAAAGTACTAAAAACTCTGTTTGCTGGATATGTCCAACATGTAATGGAGAATATAGTAGACGAGTAAACGAACGTGAACTTGGTGATGATTCTTGTCCTTTTTGCAATAAAGGTAGAGCATTAGAGGGATATAATTCCTTATTAGATACCGATTTTGAATTAACAAAAGAATGGAGTCCTTCNNGGCATAAATAGTTTATTGGATACTCACGAAGAATTAGCTAAGGAATTCAGCCCAAAAGAAGAACGTAAACCATATGAGTTTAATAAAAACTATTCGTATTCGATTAAATGGAAATGCCCGACTTGTAACGGAGAATATCGTTATCCAATTAACAAACGTGAATTCGGAGACGATTCTTGCCCTTATTGCAACAAAGGGAGAGCCTTAT
>DPPH01000128.1:0-7560 GCA_003539375.1 Clostridiales bacterium | reverse complement strand
AAATGAACGTGGTCCAGAAACATATATTAAAAGTAATAGTACTTGGGTTTATTGGATATGTCCAACTTGCAATGGAGAATATAGTAGACCTATAAATGAACGTGAACTTGGTGATGATTCTTGTCCTTTTTGCAACAAAGGGAGAGCCTTATTGGGATATAATTCCTTACTTGATACAGATTTTGAGTTAACAAAAGAATGGAGTCCTTCAAATGAACGTGGTCCAGAAACATTTAGCAAAACGATTACAACTTCAGTCTATTGGATATGTTCAACTTGTGGTGGAGAATATAAGTATCAAATTAATAATCGTGAGTTGAATGATGATTCTTGTCCTTTTTGTAAAGGATTAAAAGTTCTGCCTGGATATAACTCTTTAAAGACAAAACAAACAGGTTTAATGATAGAATGGGACTTTATTAATAATTACTTATTATTTGATGCAGATTATGTTTCTGAAAATAGTATAGATAAAGTCTGGTGGGTTTGCAAAGATTGTAATCACAAATATTTAATGTCTCCAAAGCGAAGAATATATTATAATCATAGAAATATGGTTGCTTGTCCATACTGTAAAGGGTTAAGACAGAAAAAAATATATTTTTTCTAAAATTTCTAATATATAGAGCATCTAGGATATTATTCTGATGCTCTATATATGAATTATAAAGTTCAAAATATAACTATTTAATCAATTTATTTTTTTGAGTTTTAACGGAAATAAAGTTCAAAAATTTAAGTTTTTCTTAAAAAATTTTTTTTACATATTTACATTGATTATTTAAAGTCAAAAATGATAGACTTTTTATAAATTATCGTTAAACACTTATAATTACTAGAATTAGACCTTAAAGTTCATTTATGAAAAAATGGACTTTATTTTATTTTGGACTTTTGAAAATTATATTATAACGTCCATTTTTTATCTATTAATTCTATAAATATTACTTTTTAAAAAGTACATAATTTTAATGTAAGGTGAACACCTTTTTTTGGCATTTACCTTTAATTTGATTTATTTAAGAAATAGAGATATCATTATATGTAAAGTGAATAAACTTTTAGAAAAAGAAATTATATTTATATATGTAAAAACTAAAAAAACTTTAAAGACTTTTTCTAATTTAATCTTGATATAATTCTATAAAATGAAGTTAAGAAATCCATTAATAAAAGAAAATTCATCGAAAAAAATAAAAAAACTTCAAGAGCAGAAAATATTAAGTTGAGCTAGTATCTGATCCCAACATCTCATCTTTGATGTCCACTAAGATTTAGCATTTATCATTGCTAGATAAAGACTTTTTTCTTATTTGTCATTAATTTTATGGCGTATATTCTTTGTCTATTTTTTTTGTATATTATTTGTAAAATTATATATAAAATATACTATAACCTTATATAAGCTACCGAAAAATCTGTTTTGAGTTTATGTTAATTTTTTTTTACTACGAAGGATTAGTAAAAGTTTTTTTATTTGACAAATGCTGATAAGAGTTTTATAATTTGAATCAACAGAATAATAAATATTTAATCGCTTAATTCTAATAGAAGCGGGGGACCCAATTATTTGGGGCGAATCTAAATTGTTTAGAAGGATAAGTCTTTCAGTCCTAGCCCGACAGCTAACCTCGTAAGCGTTGAAAGAGAACCTAGATATTAATAAATGCCAAGGGCTCTCTTTGGCATTTTTGTTATTTTAAAAGAAAAGAGATGGTTTTATGAAAAATAGAAGCGTTAAATTTAAAATTTTAAGTGTATTAATACTCATATTTATATTATTATCGGCTAATAGTATATGGTCTATAATAAATTTTAACAGATTGAGTGATTCTATTGAAAATATAATGCAATCTAACTATAGAAGTATAGAAGCAGCACAAAGTATGACAGTTGCAATTGAAAGACAAGATAGTGCTGAATTAGCTCAAATGTTTTCGGATAAGGATACTACATCAAACTCATTTAGAGAGAATGAAGTTGAATTTCTTAGAAATTTATCAAGAGCTGAGGATAACATAACTGAAGAAGGGGAAGAGGAAATACTAAAAAGAATAAACTCCCTATATATTGATTATGTCGATAAATACTCAGTACTTGTTGAAATTCAAAATAGTGAAGGTTCTAATGCAGCAAAAGAATATTATTACAACGAAATTTTACCACTTTTTGAAGAAACTAAGGAAGAAACAAGAAAACTATTAGCATTAAACCAACAGGGTATGATTACAAGAAAAGATAGAGCACATGATATATCTACAAGTGCTACTTTTTCAACTATGTTGATTTCTTTGCTTACTATAATTATTGGAGTAGTATTAAGTATTTATCTAACAAAAAAAATAGTTAAGCCAATCAGAAATCTTATTGATAAAATTAAAAAAATTGCTGAAGGTGATTATAAGCAACAACTTGATATTTCTGGAAATGATGAGATAGCAAGACTTGCTAAAGAGTTCAACACTATGACTCAAAAGCTAAGATCCTACGAATTATTAAATATCAAGAAATTAATGGAAGAAAAACAAAAAGCAGATGCTATAGTTGAGAGCATAAGTGATGGAATAATTGTAACTAATGATGAGCACAAACTTCTTTTAGTAAATAGAGCAGCAGAGAAAGCTTTTAATATAAGAGAAAGAGAAGCATTAAATAAACACTTTTTGGAAGTTATAAATAGAGAAGATATTTTTAAAATTATTGAAAAAACAAAGGATAAAAAACCTACTGATGAATACAAAAAGTACTTAGATATATCTTTAAGCGTTGAAGATAAGACCGAACATTATAGATTGAACATAAGACCTATAACAACTAAAGAAGGAGAAAACATAGGTGTTGTAACTCTTATGCAGAATATTACAAAACTCAAGGAAGTTGATCAAATTAAATCAGACTTTGTATCTACAGTATCCCATGAATTTAGAACTCCTTTAACATCTATAATAATGGGTGTTGGTTTATTGCTAGATGAAGTACCGGGACCTATAAATGAAGAGCAAAAAGAATTGGTAGAAGCTATAGAAGAAGATTCTGAAAGACTAAAAAAACTAGTAAGCGATTTACTAGATCTATCTAGAATGGAATCAGGAAAAATTAAGATGGATATTGAAAGGAATAATATAAGAGATATACTAAATAATGCTGTAAAACCTTTCAAGAGACAGCTTGAAGAAAAAGATGTTGATTTAGAAATAAAAATAAGGGATAATCTATCAAATGTAAAGGCAGATTTTAATAAAATATCTTGGGTTTTCACAAATTTAATTGGAAATGCTTTAAGATACCTTCCAGACGAAAAAGAAGGAAAAATTATAATAGATGCTAAAGAAACAGCAAATAAAATGCTGGTTTCTGTAGCTGATAATGGTAAAGGAATTTCAGAAGAATACCAGCAGAAAATATTTGAAAAATTCATTCAAGCCAAAGATAACGATAATAAAGGAGGAACAGGATTAGGATTAGCCATAAGCAAGGAAATTATTAATGCCCATGGTGGAGAAATATGGGTAAATAGTAAAATAGGTGAAGGTAGTACTTTTTATTTTACTTTAAACTTAGGTTGATAGGAGATAAACATGAAAAAAATTCTAGTAGTAGAAGATGAAAAAAACATAATTCTTTCTTTAGAGATGTTCATAAAGAAAAAAGGTTTTGAAGTACACGTCGTTAAAAATGGAGTGGACGCAGTAAAACTTGCTCAAGAAATAATTCCGGACTTAATATTACTGGATATTGTTTTACCTGGGATGAATGGTTATCTAGTTTGCGAAGCTCTAAAAGATGAAGATGAAACTAAAGAAATTCCAATAGTTTTTATTAGTGCTAAAAGCCAAGAAGAAGATATAAAAAAAGCTTATGATTGTGGAGGAGTAGATTACGTTATTAAACCTTTTAATCATAGTGAGATTCAAGAAATCTTAAACAAATATTTATAATTCGAGGAGGTTAAAATGAGTAAAAAAATATTAATCGTAGACGATGAAAAAAATATCAGAATGATGTTAAAGCATTGCTTAAAAGAAAGAAAGTATAATACTGATATAGCTATTAATGGAGATGAAGCTTTAAATAAGATAAAAGAAAACAATTACGATTTGGTTCTCTTAGATATCAAAATGCCAGGTTTATCGGGTATGGATGTCTTAAAAAAAGTAAGAGAAAGAGGAAACAATGTAAATATCATTATGATGACTGCTTATGGAACAATCGAGAGAGCTGTAGAAGCTATGAAGCTAAATGCTATTGATTTTCTAAGTAAACCCTTTACAACAGATGAAATAAGAAGTATTGTAAGTGATGTTTTTAGTAGAGAAGAGTTAATAGAAGAAGATTTAGAAAATTATAAAGATATTATTGAATTTTCTAAAAAATGTATTTTAAATCAACAATATGATAAAGCTAAAGAATACCTTAAAAAGGCTATAGTAATGGATGAAGAATCACCAGAACCATATAATTTAATGGGTGTATTATATGAGTATGAAAGAGATATAGATAATGCTCAAAAAAATTACCGTATAGCATTAGCAATAGATCCATCATATAAGCCAGCAGATATAAATCTAGAAAGAACTGTACAATTTAACTATAGTGAAAAGGGAATAAAACTTGATGAAGAAAGTCTAGACGAGGATGAAAAGTAAAATGGATATTAATAAAAATAATGATGAATATATAATAATAGTTGGATGCGGTAGATTAGGGTCTCATTTAGCAAACTTATTATCTAAAGCAAGGAAGAGTGTTGTCGTAATAGATAAGGATGAAAAAGCATTTAATAGACTATCAGACGATTTCAGTGGGTTTACCATTGAAGCAGATGCTATAGAAATCGAAACCTTAAAAAAAGCAAAGATTGATAAAGCTGATGTTATAGCAGCAACTACCAATGATGATAATACCAATATTATGATAGCACAAATTGCAAAAACAATCTATGGAGTACCAAAAGTTATAGCAAGACTATTTGAACCATCTAGAGAAAAAGTGTACGAAGAGTTAGAAGTTGAAACAATTTGTCCGACAACCCTATCAGCAATTGAATTTAAATCTATTATATTGAAAGAAGAAGGGAAATAATATGAACATCATAATTGTAGGTGGAGGAAAAAAAATACATTTTTTAACAAAATCTTTTATTTCAAAAGGATATAATGTAACAATAGTTAACGATGATTACGAATACTGTAAAAAACTAGATAAAATGCATGATGCTAACATTGTATATGGAGATGGTACAAAGCCATACATTTTAGAAGATGCAGGTATAGCTTACTGTCATATGATAATAGCTTTAACACCTAAAGATCCAGATAATTTAGTTATATGTCAAATAGCCGAAAGAATGTATTTTGTGAAAAAGACATTCTCAATAGTTAATGATCCTGAAAATATTGAAATATTTAAAAAATTAGGGATTGATACTGTTATTAGTACTTCAGATATAATCTCGGCCTTAATAGAACAGAGAGTTACTATAGATGATATAAATAATCTCGTACCAATTGAAGAAGGAAAAATTTCAATTATGGAGGTAGAAGTAAACTCTGAAAATCCAGTAACTGGTCAGTTTCTAAGTGAAATTAAACTTCCAGAAGATTCAATCGTAGGATGCATAATAAGAGGGAGTTCTGCGGTTATTCCAAGAGGTAATACAAAAATATTAGAAGATGATAAATTAATAATTCTTTCTTTACCAGAAATACAGTCTGAAGTATTGAAGGTGATTAGAGGAAAGGTAGATTAATATGATTATTCTTAACCAGCTTAAGGAAAGATATCGTTTAATAATTGGATATACAGGAACAATGACTTTAGGAGTAGGATTTATGCTTCTTATTCCTTTAATTACACTTGTTTTTTATACTAATGAAATAAATCAAATACTTAATTTTTTAATACCCTCGGCAGTATCTATAATTTTAGGTTTTTTACTTCGTAATTTTAATAAAAGTAAAAAAGATCAATCTCTTACCATACAAGAGGGAGGAGTAATAGTTATATTTACTTGGATTAATGCTGTGGTACTTTCAGCTTTACCTTTTATTCTATCGGGACAACTAAACTTTACTCAAGCTATTTTTGAATCAGTAAGTGGTTGGACTACTACGGGTTTATCAGTTGTAGATGTAACGAAAACTGAAAATATATATCTTTTTTGGAGAAGTTTAATGCAGTTTTTCGGTGGTGCTGGATTGGCTGTTATAATGTTATCTGCTATTGTTGGACCCCATGGTTTAGGATTATATAATGCTGAAGGAAGATCTGATAAACTAATGCCAAACGTAAGAAAATCGACAAAACTCATTATGACAATTTATTCAGGGTATGTTGTAGCTGGAGTAATTTTATATGTATTATTTGGAATGCCTTGGTTTGATTCTGTCAATCATTCGATGGCAGCTCTATCCACTGGAGGATTTTCTATAAAACCCGGCAGCATAGGCGATTATAATAATCTCGGAATTGAACTAGTAACCATAGTATTAATGTTTTTAGGTACGATAAACTTTACAGCTCACTATGTGTTATTAAAAGGAGAGATTAAAAACTTTTTCAAGATTGGTGAAATAAAATTTATGTTTTTTTTAGTTGCTGTAATCACTCCAATAATATCATTTTTATCACTTAGTAAAATTTATGGAAGTCTAAGTGAAAGTATTAGAGTAGGGTCTTTTGAAGTCATAACAGCTCTATCTACGACAGGATTTTCAATAGTTGATGGATATAACAATTGGGAAGGTTTTTCAGTTTTCATACTTATTATTTTAATGATAATTGGAGGTGGAGCTGGGTCTACCGCAGGAGGTATTAAACAATACAGAGTATACGTTATGTTTAAATCTTTAATTTGGAACATCAGACAATATTTACTCCCAAGAAATATTGTAAGAGAAAATGCAATCTACAGACCTGAAGGAGAGTACTATCTTAAGAAAAACCATATTATAGAAATTTCCAATTTTATTACTCTTTATTTATTTATTTATGCTATAGGTGTGTTAATATTTTTATTGTATGGATATCCTCTACAAGATTCCATGTTTGAATTTGCATCAAGCTTAGGAACTGTAGGTTTGTCAATAGGTATTACATCACCAGATGCTCCTGTAGTTATACTCTGGACCCAAACAATAGGTATGATATTAGGTAGATTAGAATTCTTTGTAATATTTTACTCGATATTAAAAATCATCAATGATATTAAATTAGTAAAAATTAATTATAAAGAAGATTAATTATTTAAAGATATCACATGATTTTGATAAGGATTTTACTAGGAGGCTATTTTGAGCAGAAAAACAATTAAATTATTAGTATTATTAATTTTAATAATATTTATAGTATTTATCTTTAGTATATATTATAAATAACTAAAATTATTTTAGAAATTCACCATTTATGATAGAATATTATGTGCTTTATAAATTTAAGGTGCTTTATTTTTAAAACTCTATTTTTAGGAGCTAAAATGACCACAGATATCCGTTTTTCAGTCTATGAACATACTCTAATAATAAAAGATAACCGACTCATTTCTCGTAAGTTTATTGTCTT
>DPPH01000009.1 GCA_003539375.1 Clostridiales bacterium | reverse complement strand
TCAAGTACGGAACTATATGCAATCATGTCCAGTCTTTCAGGAAAACCGATAAAACAGGGAATAGCTGTAACCGGTTCCGTAAACCAGAGAGGACTTGTACAGCCTATTGGTGGAGTAAACCAGAAAATAGAAGGCTTTTATAAAGTATGTAAGATTAAAGGACTTACAGGAGAACAGGGAGTAATTATACCGAAGCAAAATGTCAATGACCTCATGTTAAATGAAGAAGTAATAAATGCAGTAAAGGAAGGAAAATTCCACATATATGCAATTGAAAAAATTGAAGAAGGAATAGAAATCCTTACGGGAGTAACTGCGGGAGAAAAGAATGAAGAAGGTAAATACCCTGAAGGAAGCATTCACTGTCTTGTGGATAAAAAACTCCATGAATACTCAAAAGCTCTAAAAAAGCAAAACAAAACGGAAAATGAAGCAAGCAAAAAGTAATTAATAATTAAAATATAAAGACTGCTGTATTTTTTCTTTACAGCAGTTTTTATATGATTAACACAAAATTAATTAAAATATAATGAAATATATGTTAAAATTGAGGTATATTCTTTTAAGAAGGTGACAAATGAAAGATAAAAATCAATTTATAAGAAAACTAAAAAAAGAAGACTTGTTTTATAAAGTAATGATGTTAATTATCAAACCCTTTTTACCTTATAGATATGATATTACAGAGACAAACAAGGAAATACTTCATACCGATGAACCTATCTAATTATAGGCAATCACGTTATGGCCGACGATCCTGTTATTGTAAATTCCCATTCAGATAAACTTATAAGGTATATAGCCTCAGATACCAACTACGATACCTACTGGAAAAAAGTTGTATTAAACTTGGGAGGTGCTATCCCTATCTCTAAAGGAAATACTGACTTTAAAGCCGTAAAACACCTCATAAGATTGACAAAAGCCAATAAGCCTGTAGGACTTTATCCCGAAGGGGGTAGGTGCTGGTCCGGGGAAACAGAAGAAGTAGTATATTCTACAGCAAAGCTTATAAAAATGCTAAAGGTACCAGTATATAATGTAATTATTAAAGGGGGATATCTTAAGAAACCAAGGTGGGCTCAACACTATAGAAAAGGCAAAATATTCATGGATTATAAAGTGCTTTTTACTAAAAACCAGATTGAGAATATGGATGAAGAAGAAATATATAAAGAGATGAAAAGAGGCATATATCACAATGACTACAAATGGCAAAGGGATAATAAATTAAAATTTACAGGAAAAAATAAAGCAGAACATATTGAAAGACTCCTGTATTTGTGTCCTAAATGTAAAAGCCTTGACTCGATTTATTCACATGGTGATAACTTTCACTGTAAAAGCTGCGGTGAAAAATGGAATATCGATGATTACGGATTTATCAAGGGAGAATTCTTTCAAGATACTGTTCAGTGGAATAAATGGCAGAAAGATCTCTTATTTAAAAAAATTGAAGAAGAGAATTTAGAAATTATTTCCGGGGAAATAAAACTTAAAAAATTTAATTCCTATGGAGAAAAAATCCTTGATGAAAATGTAGAAATCAACTTATCTTCTATGAAAATAGAAATTAAAATCAATACTACAGTAGAAGAAATTAAAATTGAAAATGTTAAGGCAGTGAGCATTACCCTTCTTGATATTTTTGAATTTTATAACAGTAGGGATGAGAAATTCAGGATAGTTTTTGATCCTAAATCAAATCCTTCTATAATATTATTTTTAGAAACTCTAAAATACTACATGAGGAGAATAAAAGATGAGAGATGATTGGACCGTAGTCTTGTATGTACTTTATATTTTTATTTTTATGCTTATAGCTAAACTGATGAAAGAAAAACTAGGTATATTTAAAAGTATTATTATTCCCAATGCTCTGCTGGCTGGAATTTTAGGATTGATTGCCGGCCCTGAAGTATTAGGGATAATAGATTTTGATATTCAATTTTACGGATCTATAGTTTTTCATTTTTTAGGTATCGGATTTATTGCTTTAACACTTTCAGAGAAAAATACAAAACAGAGGCAAAACTCAGTTAATGCAGGATTATTTATACTTTCAACCTACTGTTTTCAAGCAGTTATGGGGATGATTCTTCTCTTTGTTATGATCAGCACCTTCAAGCCGGACTTGTTTTTCGGATTAGGACTTATGCTTCCCCTTGCCTTCGGACAGGGCCCGGGTTTTGCAACAGCTATAGGTTCATCCTGGGAAGAAGTATTAAATCTCGGATATACGACTCAGTACGGACTTACTTTGGCTACAGTGGGTTTTTTAGTTGGAGGAATAATTGGAGTAGGTCTTTTAAACTACTACAGCAGAAAATACGGTGTAAAAAGCCACAGCTTGAGAAATCTTGGAGGAGTAAATATAAAGAACTACCAGATAAAATCTGTATCAGAAATAAATTTCTTCGATATGCTGACTACACAAATAGTTTTAGTAGCTGGTGTATATTTTGTTACATATTTTGTAATGCTGTTTTTAACTCAGATACTTAATTCTTTAGGAGACATAGGCAGCACTATAGGAAGTTTAGTAAAAGGATTTAACTACCTATTTGGAATAGTTGTAGCAATTCTTTTGAAAAAACTTTTTGAAATTTTGAAAAAGCGAAATAATGCTAGAACTTTAGAACTTACAGATGGATATCTTATGCATAATATAGCATCTTTTTCATTTAATATTATGATAACCTCATCGGTAATGGCAATTTCAATAGTGACTATTAAGGAATACTGGGAACTCCTAGTTCTTATAAGTGTAGTGGGAGCTGTAGGTACCTTGCTGTTTGTTACATATTTTGCGGAAAGAGCATTCAAAAACAATCAAAAGATGTATTCCCTAGCTATGTTTGGTATGCTTACCGGGACTGCTTCTACTGGACTTGCTTTACTTAGGGGCTTAGATCCAAACTTGGAAACGGACGTCGCTGAAGATTTAGTGCTGGGAAGTGCTATAGCTGCACCTTTAGGCATACCCCTAATGGTAGCCTTAAGTCAGCCTATTATAGGATATAAAACAGGAAACCCTATATATTACTTAATTACTTTTGTAGCTATTTTTGCTTATGTTTTGATAATTATGATAATTATGCTTCTTAGAGCCAGAAAAGGCCGATTGAATAAATAGTAATTTTGTGGTATTATATTTAATACTTTTGTAATTGTATAAAACTATACTAAGTGGTAATATATAAATATAGAGAAAATAGAACTTGCTGTACTTTTATGTAATCTCAAGTATTTCTTTAGTTTCAAAAGTGAGATTTAAAATGTACAGTTTTTTCATGAATATAGAAATAAATAGGAGTAAAAAATGGCAAAAACAAAAAGAAAAACCACAATTGGAGGCCAAGCCCTTATAGAAGGGATAATGATGAAAGGACCTCATAAAATAGCAACAGCCATCAGAAAACCCGATGGCGAGATAACAATCAGAACAAAAAAATTAAAATCAGTTTTCA
>DPPH01000036.1:4114-4269 GCA_003539375.1 Clostridiales bacterium | reverse complement strand
ACATCGTTACCATCTACTGTAACCCCAGGGATGTTGTATGAAACAGCTCTATCAGAAATATCTTTTATTGCTTGATGGAATTTTTGACTTAAGGATATACCGTATCCGTTGTTTTCACATACAAATACAACAGGAAGTTTCCAAATACTTGCAAG
>DPPH01000036.1:3698-3832 GCA_003539375.1 Clostridiales bacterium | reverse complement strand
CCATCACCAAAGAAACATACACAAACTTGATCTGTTTTCCTATATTTTATGCTTAGTCCTGCTCCTGCAGCTATATTGTGGCCTGCACCTACAATACCATTTGCTCCTAATATTCCTTTAGTGGCATCAGCTAT
>DPPH01000036.1:3041-3408 GCA_003539375.1 Clostridiales bacterium | reverse complement strand
TCTGCCATCATAAGTTTTAAATCTCCACCCTTAGATACTATATGTCCGTGGCCTCTATGGGTACTGGTAATATAGTCATCTTCATTAAGGTTAGCACATGCCCCCGTTGCTACTGCTTCTTCACCTATGTACAGGTGAACAAAACCCGGTATATCTCCTGCTGCAAATAGTTCTTGTGCTTTTTCTTCGAATCTTCTGATTGTCAGCATGTTTTCATACATGTTTAGGATTTTTTCATTTTCTAATTTCAAAATTATTCCTCCCTTATTATATTAATTATTTTGTTGTGAATTTTGACCTTATATGTACCTTTTGATTTAGAAATAGGTGAGTTTTCTTAATTTCCCTCCTTTGCTTTTAAATTACT
>DPPH01000036.1:2086-2700 GCA_003539375.1 Clostridiales bacterium | reverse complement strand
TTGGGAATTCCCATTTTGAGAATCTCATTTTGGGAATTTTTGCATAAAAAAATCGGTAGTTCAAACTACCGACCTATTTATTACTTGTATAACTGTGTATCTATATTAAATTTTTTAATCTTTCTATATACCGTTGATTTTCCAATATTTAATCTTTCAGCTGCTCTTAGTACATTACCTTTCTCCGCTTTTAATGCTTCTTCAATGTAAATTTTTTCTACTTCTTTTAAATCAGCATTTTCAATGTTTATTTTTTTATCTTGTTTCATTTTACTTCCTACTGGTGTTCTAATATATTCATCGTCACTTAGGTAGTATTCTCTTTGAATACAGTGTCTCAATTCTCTAATGTTACCTCTCCAGTAATTTTGATTTAGGTAATCTATAAAATCTTGAGAGAACTTTTTACTGCTCTTACTTTCCAGGTTTAGTTTTTCTAAAAAATATTCAGCTAAAAGTATTATATCTTCTTTTCTTTCTCTCAAAGGTGGCAATGCAATATTGATTACATTTAACCTAAAGAAAAGGTCTTCTCTAAAAGATTTTTGTTCTATTTCTTCTCTTAAATTTCTATTTGTAGCAGTGATAATCCTTACATCTATGTTTCTTTCGTA
>DPPH01000036.1:0-1777 GCA_003539375.1 Clostridiales bacterium | reverse complement strand
TCTCCAATTTCGTCTAAAAATATGGTCCCACCGTTGGCCAGTTCAAATTTTCCAGGTTTTCCTTCTCTTGATGCCCCAGTAAAAGAACCTTTCTCATAACCAAAAAGTTCACTCTCGACTAAGTCCTTAGGTAGGGCTGCGCAGTTTACTGCTACAAAAGGACCCTGACTTCTTCTGCTGTAATTGTGTATAGAGTGAGCGAAGAGTTCTTTCCCTGTTCCTGATTCTCCCTGTATTAATACTGTGGAATTAGTTTTAGCTATTTTCTTAGCAAACCTAATTATTCTATTCATTTCTTCGTTTTTTGTCAGTATATTTTCGAAATCATAGGATGCTTTGTATCCTGCTATGTGAGATACAACTTTTCTAACCTGCTGAGCTTCTTTTACGAAGAAAACTGCTCCCGTTACCTGTCCCGAGATTTTTGTAGGTGAAATATTGAGAAGGCATTCGTGTTTATTGTTTTTAAAATTTATTGTGTAGTCGCTTATTCTTAAACTTTCTCCTTCTTTGAAAACTTTATTTTGTATGTCTATATCATCAAACATTTTTTTAATATCTATATTTTCAAATTCTTCTCTATCAATATTGAAGATTTCTAGTATTTTTTTATTCGCGTTGGTTATTTTAAAGGTTTTATCTACAACGAAAAGACCGTCAATTACAGAATCCATTGCTGTTTCTATAAGTTCGTAAGATGCTGTTAGGTCCATTTGCTTTTCAATTATTTTAGCCGCATAGGTTACTATCCCAAAGGTATGTATGTGGTCATCTTCTACACTTCCGGAAATATCTAAGCATCCTATTATCTCCCCTAAGCTGTTTCTGATAAGGGCTGCACTGCAGGTCCAGGGATGGTGAGACTTACAAAAATGTTCTGCTCCCAACATGTGTATATCCTGTTCTGCTGCTAAAGCTGTTCCAATAGCATTTGCTCCAACGCTTTTTTCATCCCATCTGGTACCTCTGATGAATCTTAGGGAATTATGTTTTTTATGAATACTTTCATTTTCTTTTACGTGGATTAATACTCCGTTTTCGTCTGTCAATACCAAACTAAAGCTGGTCTCTTTGATTATACTGAAAATATTTTCCATAACTGGATCGGCTATATTTATCAGGTTAGCTTTTCTTTCCAGAATTTCATTTAACTCATCCTCAGGAATAATGTCTCCATAACCCCCGTTGTAATCAACTCCACTAGCTAAACACCTATCCCACGCTTCCTTCACTAAAGGTCTAGTATCTTCTGAAAGTTCGTTATGTAGTATGTATGATTCCCAATTTTCCTTTAATTTTTTAATTTTATTTTCCATAATCAACCTCCAGAGAACTTTTTGTTTAAACTATAGTATTATTATAAGGTATATGTAAAAATTATTCTAATAATTAATGTTTTAACAAAGTTCGGAGCTGTAGAAATTTTCTGAATTAGGTGATAATTAATTTTAAAATCGGATACTTAAAACATTATAAAGTATCCGATTATTACTATAGCTAGATCTGCTGCAAAGTGGGGTATATATGAGTTGTATATGTCTTTAGATTTACTATCTAAATAATTAAACAATACTCCACTTAAAAATAAACCTGCTAAAGGAATTATAATTAGTAAATCATTAGTAAACCAGTTCTTAAAATTTGAGATGTGGTAGATAGAAAAAGCAAATGAAGAAAAAGTATAAGCAAAATATTTATTTTTCAAATTAAAAAATACAAGTCCCCTAAAGAAATATTCTTCTAAAAATGCATTAAATACCACAAGATAAATTGATGC
>DPPH01000189.1:9856-11932 GCA_003539375.1 Clostridiales bacterium | reverse complement strand
TTGTCAAAGGTGTATTCAACATCGACAAGTTTCATTTCTAATTCGTGTTTCTCAATCTTTTCTAGGCAAATACCAAAAGCTTCATTTTCTTTTATTTTATTTTCCTTGTTTTTATATATATCATCTTCTGTTGCTACTCTCAGTACCTTTTTCAATGGTTGATATACTTCATCATCGGAGACAAGTTTAGGTCCTACAACCACCTGACCAAATTCTATACCTCTTGATGTTTCTACTATTATATTATCTTCTTCTTTTATAAGTTTACCGTCGGGATCAAAATAATATATCTTCCCGGCGTCTTTAAATCTTACTCCTACAACTTTTATCATCTATCTTAAACCTCCTGTATTTTCAATAGCATGTTATCTATTATAAGGTTGTAATTTACATTTTTATTAAAATCATCATACGTATTCTGTACTATATCGTATACTTCTGCCAGTCTTATGGAATTTTTTCCACTGCTTTGCTTTTTCAATGTTTCTAATTTATCTTTGTTTATTATCATATCACTAATATATTCTTTTACAAACAACAAATCTCTAAACCATACCAGCAGAATATCTAAAATTTCATCAATACTGTCCTTTCTACTGTTAAAATATTTTTCATAATCAAATACGGCTCTTTTACCCTTTTCAAATATCTCATCTATCATATCTACTACTTCATCTCTATAAATTAGAGTTTTATCTTCTCCATCTAAAATCTTTAAAGCTTTATATACATTTCCTTTAGAATATCCAGCAAGTAACTTAGATTTTTCTTCATCTATTTTATATTCCTTAATTAATATTTTTTCTACTTCTTTACTGGCTAACATATCAAAATTAATTATCTGACATCTTGAAACGATGGTATCTAACAACAAATCCTTGTTTATAGTTAGCATTATTATTATTGTGTCTTCAGGTGGTTCTTCCAAAGTTTTTAAAAATGTATTGGCAGCCTGCACGGTCATTTTATGGCTGTCATCTATTATATAGATTTTCTTTTTTGATTCATAGGGTTTTTTATATATGCTGCTTTGGAGTTCATCTACATCTTTTCTTTTAATGCTGTTTTCATCTAATTTCAATATGTGGATATCGGGATGACTACCAGCATTAGCCTTTATGCAGGAAGGACATTTCTCACAGGGTTTTTCCTTTGAATTTTTACATAAAATAAGTTGAGCAAAAACCTCTGCTATCTCAAGTTTACCTATATTTTTAGGTCCTTCAAAAATATACCCATGTGTTAGATTATCTTTTTTTACAGAATTAGTCAAATATTCCTTTATCCTATCCTGGCCTACTACTCTATCAAACTGCATAAAAAACTCCCATTATATCTTAATAAAATCATCTACCTCAACTATAAATACCGTCGCTCCACCGATTTTTACGTTAATAGTTCTCGATACAAACCCACTGGAACTGGTATAAGCATTTGGAACTGCTGCTGTTGTAACCTTTTCTCTTGTTTTGCAAACATCTCTAATTATATCTAAAACATCATCAACCTTTTCTTTATCTACACCTATTAACAGGGTTGTATTTCCAGAACTTAAAAACCCACCGGTAGATGCCAGTTTGGTAAGCATATAATTATTTTGTCTTAGTTTTTTTACTAACTTATGTGAATCTTCATCTTGAATTACGGCAATAATTAATTTCATATCTACCTACCCTCCAATATATCATTCAACAATATTTTTACTTCTTTGTATATCTCTTCCTTGTCTCTGTCTGCATTCACTACGGAGATCTCCGGAAGTATGTCTATAATTTCTTTGTAGCCCCTATATACTTCCCTGTGAAAGTCTATATCTTCTATTTCAAGTCTATCCAGGTCTCCATCGTCTTCTTTCCTTAAAAGGGCTTTTTTAGGATCTATGTCCAGAAATATTACAAGATCTGGATATACTCCCTGTATAGCAAATTCATTAAAATGTTTTACCACATCTATACCTAATTTTCTACCTATACCCTGGTAAACTAAACTACTATAATAAAATCTTTCACAGATTAAATCTTTTCCCGATTCTATAGTAGGTCTGATTTTTTCTGTGACATGCTGGGCTCTGGAAGC
>DPPH01000189.1:8878-9559 GCA_003539375.1 Clostridiales bacterium | reverse complement strand
CCTCCCGGCTCTCTTGAAAATTCTATCTCATGACCTTTCTCTTCCAGGTATTTAGCCATAAAATGAGCTAAACTACTTTTACCAGAACCATCCGGGCCCTCTAAAACTATAAACAATCCTCTTTTCAAATCAGTCATCCTTTCATTTAAGTATGGATATACAATTATCTTCTATTCCTAATATGTCTACATTTTCATCCATCAATCTTTTAAAGTATTCGACATGTTTATCTTCAATAAGTTCACCAGGACAAATTACTGGGATTCCCGGTGGATAGGGTATTATAAAATCTCCACTTGTTGAGTTAATCCCATCTTCTAAGTTTACTTTCTTTTTATTTGAATAAAATGCTTCTCTTATAGATAATTTTTTATTAGGTTTGAAAACTTCAAATTCAGGTGATTCTTGTACTTCATCTTTGAAATTTTCAGAAATCTCCTTTACTGAATTAAAAAGATATCTAATATCATCTATGCTGTCAGCAGGACTTACGTATGCTAAATCATACTGTATATCCCATAACTCTGTATAAACTCCATAGGATTCCCTCAATACCTTTTCAACAGTACCTCCAGTAATCCCTTTATCATATAAATTTATTAAAAGTTTACTTTCATCATAATTACACCCAAGCTGATTTTCTACTTCTTCTTTATCTAAGAATAGTCCCCTATGTCTCTT